>WRNN01000022.1 GCA_009776595.1 Clostridiales bacterium | reverse complement strand
GCTTTTTAGGTTATTTAGGATCGACACAAAACAACATCCTTAATTCACCGAGTTTAAATGGCCTTATCCCGGTATATCTAAATGAATCCGGGGAGAGAATACTCTTTCAATGGGTGCAATCCTGTTATGGGAATGTGTCCCGCACAGTATGCTTGGAAACAAATCTTGATCTCATGGAGTACAAACCTATTGTTGCTCACTATCTATATGATGATGATACTCTGCAAAAAGAGTCTTTTTTCCAGATATCTGATGGTGCTCCTATTGAACGTAACTATATAGAAGCAGATTTGATTCCGACTCTTGATGGTGGAGACTATACATTACGCATATCAAAAGACGAATACAACGCAATACTTGAATCGTATTACTCCGATCTGAAAGAAATTTCCGATATTGAATATCAGTATATTACGTCATATCATTTGGACAATTTGCCTGTTATGGATTTATATGGTAATCCAAATTCATTTAGCGATGACATACAAACAAGTAATCAAATGATCGCTGAAGCAGTGTGGAAAGCGTTAAATAGTGCTACTTCAAATAACAATAAGATGGTTAGTAATCAACAAATAGATGAGGAAAAAGCTGTTGCTGATGCATTAACGGTTGTTTTGTATGATATTATAGACAAATCATTTAGTGAATATCCTGAAATATTCTCTTTTGAAGAAGCAAATGTTGATGTGTCATATATATATGGCTACATCTGGTACGAACCAGATAGACCGGATCCATTATTATCGCAAATGGAGAATACTGGAATAACCTGTTTTCTTCGTGTGCCAGAAAATAGGGAATATGCTCCTAATTATTATGTGATTAATCTTGGAAAAATCGATGAAAATTGCTACCGCATTGATCATTATTCATTTTTTGGCGTATCTGTTGAAAGCATTGACCAATTTTTTATCGATCGTCCACCAATGCCTGATATAGTAAATTCATTTACGTTTCATCTTCCAAAAAGATAATACTCACTTAATGGGTATTCCGCTATGAAAAGGCAATTTTCATGATATTTTAGGTACAAAAGGCAAGCACTTTTTCTCTATATGAATCCTGATAATCATTCAATATGGTAAAAGGAGGATTGCGCTTGAAAATCAAACTATTTTTATCATCAATTCTGTTACTGGTATTATGCTTATTTTTTTGTCTGGCTTACATATTTCGCCTTTCGTCGAACCTGAATCAGTTGAGCTCATTGATAACTGACGGTAATGGTATAAACAAAATTGAAGACTTAGCAGCCAACAATGATAGTGATAGCGTAGCAAGCAAAGTTGTATCAAAATATAATGTTGACCATGACGGAAATATTTGGGATTATATGAGCACATTGAATATTCTAGACCAACAGGGCGATAATTATGAAATCTACTCCGATGAGCGCAACACAGCGTTCCATTATTACGTTATGGATAACAATGGTGATGTAATTGATGAAGGATATCATGATTGGCGTGGCGAGCTAAGTTTTGAAGAAAGAGATGGTATATTGATACTAAATTATGGTTTTGGAGGGAGTCCCGCATTATGGCAGTGTAGATACTATGATGTAGAGAACGGTAAGGTTTCAAGGTTTTTCCCAAAGCCGGTACAGACGCATGAAGAGATAGTTGTATATTATACGTACAAAGCTCAAAGCGAAGAATGGGTTTTAGTTATTCAGGCCATGTTTAATCCAGCTGTTTATTACAGAGAATATCGACGAGATTTTTCACTTTTCGTATATTCTATGCCGAGTACAGCTGAATTCATCGATAATGGTAACAGCTTGCAAATAAAATATTGGACGAATCCTAATGATGACGAAATTATTGAAACAATTGACCTGCATTAGTTGCGGAGATTTATTTAAAAGCGACAAATCAGTGAAATTACATGCGGTTGTCTTTCTGAGTCTCTCAAACTTTTTGCGCTAATCCCTACCTAAGAATCGGCTGAAGCGGCTACATACGATACATAGTAATGAGCGATAAAAGGATCAGGTGCGCGGGATAGAAAACATAAAAGCCCCATTGGGCCCACTTCCCCCCGCGGCCTTTCTCGCCATTGTAGAACTGCAGCAGAAGAATCGGCAGGAACATGCCCAGATTGATCACTGCGGCGGAAACATAGAGGCTGTCCACCGCTTGTCCGCGGATCAAGCTATAGAGAGGGTAGGCGCCGTTCATCGCGCAGAGCAGCAGGGTGATCAGCAAATAGACTTTGGTTTGCCGTTTTCGGTTTTCCCGATAGCGGGAGAAGGTCAGGATATAGAGCAGGCCGATGGCGGACCAGTCGCCGGGCATCGACAGCAGTATGAGGACCAGGAGTACCAGGCTTTTTCTGCTGCCGCTTTCCATTTCCTGATCCGCCATGATCGCCAGCAGGCCAATCAGAAGGGTATAGATGACGTTCAGTTTCAGGAAGGTTTCCGGATTCGGGGGGCCGCCGGTCACAAACCATACGAATGGTAAGTAACTGACCGCTGCGAATACCGCAAGGCGTACTGCGTATTTTTTCCGGTCACGGGTATAGTGATAGCCTTCTGCGAGAAAGAAGAACATGATCGGCGCCGTGATTCTGCCGATCATACGCATAAGGATATACAGCGGCGTATCGGGGCTGACCAAGGCGTCGGCCGTATGATCGATGAGCATCGTCACGATGGCGATGAATTTTAATGTGTTTGCGCTAATGCCTGCCGCCTCCTTGTTCTGATTGCTGATGAACACGCCGCTTGCGCCGGTTGAACGAACCTTTGTTCAGTACAGGATTCAGACCCATGATAGAGTTCAGCCTGCTTCCCCTGTCTGCGGAAAGCAGGCTGCCTGTGTCTGATTATAAGGATAAGCGCAAGGGAATTATAGTCAATCCTTGTCTTCTTTTGTTTTTTGATACTCTGCGATGATCCCTTGGGCGACCATAGCGGGGACGTCCTCATAGTGATCGAAGTTCATGGCGTAGTACGCCCGGCCTTGCGTAATCGACTTCAAGTCGATGGCGTAACGATACATCTCGCTGAGCGGCGCCATGGCCTTGACTACCTGCCATTTGCCATGCGGCTCCATGCCCAGGATACGGCCCCGTTTCCCGTTCAGGTCGCTGATGATATCTCCCATGTACTGCTCCGGCACATGGACCTCCACGTATTGGATCGGCTCCATAAGGACCGGTTTGCACTTTTCGACGCCTTTCTTGAAGCATTGGGACGCGGCGATTTTGAANGACATTTCCGANGAATCCACGTCATGATAGGAGCCGTCGTACAACTCCGCTTTGATTTGCGTCATCGGATACCCTGCCAGCACGCCTTCCGCCATGACTTCTTTGACGCCTTTTTCTACCGCGGGATGATAGTTCTTGGGAACGGAGCCGCCAAATATGGTCTCCGTGAACTCAAAATCGCCTTCCGGATAGGGATAGAAGCGCATTTTCACATGGCCGTACTGGCCGTGCCCGCCGGATTGCTTCTTATGCTTATACTCGTTTTCACCGGTTCCGCGGATCGTCTCCCGATAGGGCACCCGCGGCGTCTTGGTGACGACTTCGACGCTGTACTTCGTCTTCAGTCTTTCAATCACGATATCCAGCTGGGTCTCGCCCATCCCGGTCAATACGCTTTCCTTGGTTTCCGGATTCTTCTCGAAATGCAGGGTCGGGTCTTCATCCACCATTTTATTGATTGCGCTTGCCATTTTGTCTTCGTCGTTTCGGGATTTGGCATTGACGGCTACGGAGAAAGTAGGCTCCGGGAACTCTACGCCGGGTTGTATCTCCGTCTTCCCCTTCTCCCCCAGCGTGTCGCCGATGGACACATCCAGGAATTTGGCGATGGCAATGATATCGCCGGCTTTCGCTTCGGAGACGTTATCCTGGTTTTTGCCCCTCGGCACTAACAGCGCGCCGTAGCGTTCGTCTTTCTCTTTGGTGATATTGTGGATGCTGCCGTCGGCCTTTAAAGTGCCCTTCAGAATACGAAGATAGTTAATCTTTCCGACGAAAGGATCGGCCAGGGCTTTGAAGACGATGGCCGTCAGCGGGCCTTGCGCGATTTCTTCCCCCTGTACGTCCACCGGCGACGGCATCAGGCTCACGATATCGTCCATGAGCGGCTGAACGCCGATATTCTTTGTCGCCGATCCGCAGTATAGAGGGATCACCTTGCATTCTTTCACGCCTGCCAGGAGGCCTTCATTGATCTCTTCATCGGTGAGGGGCTCGCCTTCCAGATACTTCATTAAGAGATCGTCGTTGCCTTCCGCGGCGGCCTCCATCAGGATGTCTTTATATTTCTCCATATCCGGCTGCAGATCCGCCGGTACGGGGATTTCCACAGCTTTGTTGCCTTCGAACTTGTAGGCTTTGTTCTGCAGGATATGCACGACGCCGCTGAAGTTGTCTTCGGCGCCGATCGGCAGCGTCATGGGGACGACTTTGTTCCCGAAACGTTCCCGCAGCTCCTCCAGCACTTTCGCAAAATCAGCGTTTTCCCGGTCCAGCTTGTTTAAGAAAACAAAACGGGGCAAGTTCCTTTCATCGGCGTCTTCCCAATGGATCTCCGTCATGACTTCGATGCCGCCAACCGCGTCCACTACCATGATGATTCCGTCGCAAGCCCGCATCGCGCTTTTTACCTCGCCGATAAAGTCCGCGTATCCGGGGGAATCCAGGATATTGATTTTGCTGTCCTTCCACTCCACCGGCGCAAGGGTCGTACTGACAGTTACCTGCCGCTTGATTTCTTCAGGTAAATAGTCTGTCACCGTTGTGCCGTCGTCCGTCTTGCCCAAACGGGTGGTATGGCCGGCGTCATAAAGCATCGCTTCGGCCAGGGAGGTTTTTCCGGCGCCTCCGTGGGACAAAAGGGCAACATTTCTCAGTTGATTGCTCGCATAAACTCTCAAAGTCAATCCCTCCTCAGTTCATCATCGATTAAGAACGCAGTGTTGTTTGCGTCAATATGTCCGAATCACTTTATTATCTCATATACCGCGCATTTATGCAATCCCGGTTTCCTGCTTCATATGCTCAGCAGGCATTGGGAAACCCCGTTTAATAACGCGGTATCGGTCCTGTTGGCAGACAGCGGCGTGATGGTCACATAGCCCTCGCTTAACGCGACGATGTCCAGGCCGGCGTCCCTGTCATAGGAGGGAAGCCGTTCTCCTTTCAGCCGGTAGCTGCAGCCTGACGAATTCTCCTCCAGGCGTTCATAGATATCGCTATAGCGCTGCACCCCAAGCTTTGCCGCTTTAAAGCCTTTGCATTGGTCCGCGGGCAAATCCGGGACATTCACGTTCAGGATCGTCATGGGCGGGATCGGCAGTAGGCCCGCTTCCCATTTCCGGATCAGGGTAAGGCAAACCTGGGCAGCCTCTTCAAAGCGCCATTCTTCCCCTTCCTGTGAACCGGCTGCCAGAGACAGGGCGATCGCCGGCGCNCCGTTCAGCGCGCCCTCCATCGCGCCCGCTACCGTTCCGCTGTATAAGGTGTCGGTCCCCAGATTGGTCCCTTCGTTAATCCCGGAGATCACCAGGTCGACAGGCTCTGTCAGAAGGGACAGAAAGGCTAATTTGACGCAGTCCACCGGCTTTCCGTCTACGCTCCAGGCCCTCTGCACCCCCTCCATATGCTCTTCCCTGACATGCAGGACTTCCCGTACCGATATCCCGTGCCCGGTAGCGCTTTGCTGTTCCCTGGGGATGCAGGCCCATAGGCTGGCCTGGGAGGAAAGGCGCTTTGCCAGTATCCGGATGCCGGGAGAATCGAAGCCGTCGTCGTTCGTCAAGAGAATATTCATCTTCACACGGTTCCCTTCCTGATCAAGGCCAGGGCNTCCGCCCTCGTCTCGGCTTTCGTGCGGAATATCCCCCGTGTTGCGGAAGTCGTTGTTTTTGCGCCGGGTTTGTTCACCCCGCGGATGGTCATACACATGTGTTCCGCCTCGATGACGACCATTACGCCGTAAGGATGCAGGCTTTCCACTATGGCGTCCGCGATTTGCCCGGTCAAACGCTCCTGAATCTGCGGGCGGCGGCTATAGCCTTCCACAACCCTGGCCAGCTTGGAAATGCCGGTAACCATCTTCTTGCGGGGAATATAGGCTACATGCGCATAGCCGAAGAAGGGCAGCAGGTGATGTTCACAAAAGGAATACAGGGGGATATTGCTCACCAAAACCAATTCTTCGTGGTTTTCCTCGAAGGTTCTTTCCAAATAGGTTTTGGGCTCGATAGAAAGGCCGGAAAAGATTTCCTTGAACATCTTTGCGATCCGCTCCGGCGTATCCCGCAAGCCTTCCCTGTCCGGATCTTCGCCTATCGCTTCGAGAAGCATAACTACCGCGTCCTTGATCTTCTGTTCATCCATGATGATTTTCCTTTCGCCATGCCATAATTTTATCCGCCAGCAGCTTCGGGGAGGCGCTTTGACAGCTTCCGTCCGGCAAAGACTGGAGAAAAACCCGTCCGTAGCCCTTGTTGATAATCCTGTTGTCCAGCACGACGACGACGCCCCAGTCCTCCGTGGTCCGGATCAGTCTCCCGTAGCCTTGTTTGAATCGAAGGACGGCGTTGGGCAGACTGTAATGGTAGAACGGGTCCTTCCCTTCCGCCTCCAGCTGCTCCATGCGCGCTTCCGCAAGGGGCTGTCCCGGCGGCGCGAAAGGCAGCCTGACGATCAACAGGGAAGTCAGGTACAATCCGGGCAGGTCCACGCCCTCCCAGTAGGTATTCGCGCCGAAAATNACNGCGTTTTCATTGCTTCGCAGTTCTTCCAGCANTGTCGTACGGTTTCCGTTGAGCCCGTCGGCAAACAATTCCAGGCCTTTGAGACGCAGGGGCTGGCTCAAGGCGTCGTACATGGCCCTTAACTGCTTATGCGCGGTAAACAGCACCATCGTCCTGCCGCCGCAGGCTTCCAGCAGAATCTCCAGCGAACGGACAAGGGCCAGATTATAGGCGGATTCCGAGGTCTTCGACGGGTCGGGCAAATCTTTGTCCGTGAGAAGCAGAACCTGCCGTTCATGATGAAAGGGCGAGCTGAGCATTTTGGTATCCAGTATTTCCCTGTCTATGCCCAGCTGCTGACAGCAATAGTCAAAGCCCTCGTTTACNCTCAAGGTNGCGGAAGTGAAGACNACAGATTCTTTGCCGTCAAAGAGGTACTCCTGCAGGCAGGCGGCGATATGCAGCGGCGTAAGGCACAAGGATATATCCTTTAGCCGCGTATCTCTGGCGACCCAGTATACGCATTCGCCGTCCGGGCCTTGTTCCTCCCCTTTCTCCTTCACCCCAAGCAGGAATGTTTCCAGCAAATCGACGTCTCTCCTTACTTCCTGAAACAGGAGCAGCTGCTGTTTCAACCAGGTTTCTTCGAACAGGGCAGTTCCTTCGTCCTGCATAAGGGCGCCGAGCCGGACGAGGGTTTTCCTGAGGTCATCCGCCATGATCAGAAGATTATCCAGGCTGACCAACAAGCCTTCCAAACGGCTCCCTCTCGCGTTCCCGGGCTTTATCCGGAATGTCTCCGGCAGCGTGCTGTTCAGAAGCGAAGCCTGCAAGCTGTCCACCCTTTTCATAACAGCCTTGAGCTGTTTCTCCATCTCTTCCGTATAAGGGTTCCATTTTTCCAGCGGGGCATATCCCTGCTGACGGTATTCCTTGAGATATTGAAGAAAGCCCGGCCTTCCGAAGACGTCCCGCCTCCGGTGAAGCAATTGCAGCCGCTTCTCAAATTCCATAAGGGAAAAAATATCGGTAAACTGCTTGATGCTGTCTTCTTCCAGATGATGCGCCTCGTCGATCACCAGGTAGGAATGTTTGGGCAGCACGCCCTCCCCAAGCCTTGCGCCGGACAGCAGCAAAGCGTGATTGACGATGATGAGCTGCGCCGTATTCGCGCCAGCCCTTGCTTTTTGAAAATAGCATTGCTTAAACAGAGGGCATTGATTCCCCTGGCATGTCTCGCGGGAAGAGGTCATTTGCAGGAACCACTCCCTTTCCATACCGAAGAGGTGAAGGGAATCCATGTCGCCCCTGCCCCCCTCCGCCTGCCATACGATCAGTTTGGCAAGGAGGACCCGCTCGCCCCAGATCAGGAGATTTCCTCTTTCCCTGACCTGCTGCCAGCGATGNAGGCACAAGTAATTCCCCCGGCCTTTCAGCATNACGCATTGAAAGGAAAAGGGCAGTAATTCTTTCAAAAGGGCGACTTCTTTTTGGAACAACTGTTCCTGTAACGCAATNGTGTGGGTCGCCACCACGACTCTCCGGTCGGAGGCTTTCGCCCAGCATATCGCCGGAATCAGATAAGCCAGCGATTTTCCCACGCCGGTGGGCGCCTCGATCATCAGATACCGGGCGCTCTCAAAGGCACGGGAAACGGCCTCCAGCATCTCTGTTTGCTGCACCCGATACTGGAAATGCTCTATCTTTCGCGCCAGCGCGCCATCCTGCCCGAGAAACTTCCGCATCTCGCCTGATTGCCAAAAGCTTTGCGCTATTTCTTTATCTTTTTTTTCCTCTTTTTCTACAGAGGCGCTGCGGAACAAGCTTTCTTCTTCTTCGTCGTCGGGGGAGGCCTGAGGAGAGAGCGCGCTTTCGCTCTCCGGCAGTATCGCATGGGCTGTCTCCCGGAGAACGGAGGACAGATCCCGGATCGCGTGCATCAGCCAGGCCGGGCGCCTGTCCATGAGAAGTTCCGTAAAGAAAACCCCCGTGCCTTTTTCCTGGTCCCCCAGGACCTCGACAATCTGCCGCAGCAGCGAAGGGGATAGGCTGTCCGCCTTTGCAGCCAGACAGACGAATAATTGCTCCAAAGCCCGCGCGTCGTCGCCGGCGCGGTGATTCGGCAGGACGGGGATATGAAAGCTCTTAATCAGGTTTCGCAAACTGTAGGAACGCAATCCCGGATAAAGGATTTTTGCCAGCTCTATCGTNTCGACAATCCCGCGCGGATCGATTTGTATCTGCAGTTGCTGCTCCAGAAATTGCACGTCAAANGCGGCGTTATGCGCCACAATCACCGCTTCNTCAAGAAAGGCTTTCGCTTCTTCCCTGACAGAGGATAGCAGGGGGGAATCCGTCAGCATGGCGTCGTCGATACCGGTAATGCTCACGATGAAAGGATCCAGCGTCCGGCCGGGATTGATCAGCTGCTGCCAGTCTGTACGCTGGTCCGGNCCCTCGCGCCGCACAAGCCCGAACTCGATGATTTGATCCGTCTCCGGCTTAAGGCCCGTAGTCTCCAGGTCGATAAATACCCAAGGCGAAGAATACATTTAGATGATCCAGCTTTCCTTATACTTTTCCTGCTCCGGCGTTAACGCGTCAATCGATAAGCCCGCGGAGGCAAGCTTGATCTCNGCGATNCGGACGTCGATCTCCGCCGGGACAGGCAGAACNGCGTTTGTCAAAGCCTCCCGATGNCGGATCAAATGCAGCAGTGTCAGGGCCTGTACGGCAAAGGAAGAATCCATGACTTCCGCGGGATGTCCGAAACCGCAGGCCAGATTCACCAGCCTGCCCTCCCCCATCAGATACAGCCTCTTCCCATCCTTCCCCGTATACAGGTCGATGCCCGGTTTCACCCTTAAGGGNCCGCTGCGCGACGCCGCCAGGTCCGGTATGCTGATTTCCACGTCAAAGTGGCCCGCGTTCGCCAATATAGCGCCGTCTTTCATACGCGCCATATGCTTTCCGTTAATGACGCCGCTGACCCCGGTCACCGTGATAAAGTAATCCCCCAGCGGCGAAGCCTGCTCCATAGTCATCACCTGAAAGCCGTCCATCCAGGCTTCGAGGGCATTGACCGGGTCGATTTCCGTGACAACCACCTGCGCGCCCAAACCTTTTGCCCGAAGGGCGACGCCCTTTCCGCACCAGCCATACCCGGCGACGACGACGGTTTTTCCCGCGACGCTCAGATTCGTAGCGCCCATGATCGCCTCCCATACGGATTGGCCTGTGCCGTAGCGATTATCAAACAGGAACTTCATTCTGGCGTTGTTCACCGCGTAAACCGGTATTTGCAGCGCGCCGTCCTTTGCCATCGCTTTCAGCCGCTGTATGCCGGTGGTCGTTTCTTCGCATCCGCCTATGACCGCCGCAAGATTTTGGCTGTATTCCCTGTGGAGCAGCGTGGTGATATCGCCGCCGTCGTCGACATATACGTCCGGAATAGCGGCGTCCAGCGCCATACGGTGGCTGGCGGCGTACTCTTCCGGGTTTACGCCATGACGGGCGAATACAGCCAGTCCCGCTTCCGCCATTGCGGCACAGACGTCGTCCTGTGTGGAAAGCGGATTGGAGGCGACCAAGGTCACCTGCGCGCCTCCGGCTTGGAGTGCTAAGCCGAGACAGGCGGATTTTGCCTCAAGATGAAGGCAGAGCAGGATGTTGCGACCGGCGAAAGGCTTGTCCTTCTCCAAATCCGCCGCGATCTGCCTGAGGACAGGCATATTATGCCAAACCCAATCGATCTTTTCTTTTCCGGATGGCGCCAGCGTAATATCGCGAATCCATTCTTTTACCATAGGAGCTTCCCCTTTACTTTGTTTTCTTGCAGTGATATAATTCATTTCACGCGCCAGTAGCTCAGTGGATAGAGCACCGCCCTCCGGAGGCGGGTGCGGGAGTTCGATTCTCCCCTGGCGTATTC
>WRNN01000021.1 GCA_009776595.1 Clostridiales bacterium | reverse complement strand
CCGCCCTGACGATCCCCAGCTGCTCGGGGCGGAAGCCTATGGCGGGAGAAAGCAGTAAAGCCGCTAAAGGGATATCCTGCCGCGGATTGTCCAGTACTTTCAGGAAGCTGAGTACGGTCTGCACTTCCTGGGCCTGAAAATATCCGCCGCCCATGTCCGCATAGACAGGGATACCCGCCTTCTGCAAAGCTGCGGCAAATTCCTCCGCCACGCCCTTCATCGCCGGCAGCAGGATTACGATATCCCTGTATCGGATTGGACGAAGCCGCTCCTGCGCCTTGTCCCACAGCTTCTCCTCACACAGCCGGCGAATCCGCCCGGCACAGAAGGCAGCTTCTGCCTGGAGAACGCCGGGCTCCGGCAGGTCGTCTTCCGTTCCATCCGCAGCCTGGTCCTCGCGGGCTTCCGAAAGGAAGTCCTCCCCCGCTTCATCCGGATCCGTTTCCTCCTGTTCCCCCGGATCCGCGTCCTCCTGTTTACCCGGATCCATTTCCTCCGCTTCTCCGGCGGCCGCTGCCAATTCCCCTGTTCCGGATGCCTCCCTTTCCCGGGATAAGTCGATCAGATGCAGCTCCAAAGCGCCCCGGCCCGTTTCCGTCCCATCCGCCGGACAGGCTTCTTCCGGCAAAGGAGAAGCGCAGAAGAACCTGCCTTCCCTGCGATAGTCGACGCCCGCATTCTCCGCCGTCATACAGTAGTCAAACACCTGATTGACGCCTGCGGTGATCCACTGACTGCTTCGAAAATTCTCCGTCAGGCTGACCAGGGCGCCTTCGTCCCCGTCTCCGAAACGACGGAACTTTTCCAGAAAGAGCCGGGGCGCCGCTTGCCGGAAGCCGTAGATACTCTGCTTCAAATCCCCTACCATAACCAGGCGGCTGCCTCGCAGGGCCTGGAGGATCGCTTCCTGAACGGGGTTGATATCCTGGTACTCATCCACCAGGATTTCTTCATAACGCCCCCGCAGCATCCTGGCGATCTCCGTGATCCCGCCTTCCTCATCAAGCAGAAGGGATATCGTATACTGCTCAATATCGTTAAAATCCAGTACCGCCTTATCCTTTTTCGCCTTTTCATATCGCTGATAGAAGCCGGCAGTCAGCGAGCTCAAAGCCAGCATGGCGGGGGCCATCCCGGCGAATTCCTCTTCCATCGTTTCCCTGCTCTCCCCCGCAAGGGTGAGCGCCAGCCCGTTGAAGCTCTTTTTNCATTGATCCCGGATCTCTTTGATTCCGGGCTGCAGCGTACACCGTAATGCATAAGCGCCGGGCGCTTCGTTCTTCGCCGCTTTATGCGCGATGGCGGGCAAGCGGCCAAAAATCGTCTTAGCGGACGCCATCGCCCCGACCAAAGCGTCCCAATCCCCGATGCTTTCCAGCATGTGAATCTTTTCCCTGTCTTCACGCAAACAGTTTTCGTATTTCGCCAAGGAAGGAAGCCGCCCGGCCATGACGATCCCTTTGTCCAGATCCCGGATCAATGCCTTCAATCCCTCTTTCAGGTTCTCTGTCAGCATGGAAACCAGGCTTTCCGCCCGCTCTTCTTTCCGGTACAGCGCGGTGCTGCCCCTCAGCCAGGCAAGGGGATGCGGCTGAGACACGGCAAGTGCGTACACGCGCAGGATAAGCTGCTTGAAAGGCTCGTCGGAGCGTTCCCCGCCGTATAGGGCGGTAAGGGCGGCAAAGCCGGGTTCATTCGCTTCATAGCATTCTTCCAGATATCCGTCCATGATTTCCGCCTGCAGCAGGATTTGTTCCGCTTCACTGAGTACCCGGCTCCGGGGGTCGATTCCTAATTCTTTATAATACCTGCGGATCAGATCCAGGCAGAAACCGTGCAGTGTGGATATGGCAGCCTGCCCCAGCAGCTGGCGCTGCCGCGCAAGGCTGCTGTTATCCGGCGCCTGCAGCGCCCTGTCTTCGATCCCCCGGCGGACCCGCCGGAGCATTTCCTGGGCGGCCGCATTCGTGAAGGTAACCAGGATAAATCTCTCCATGTCCAGCGGGTCTTCGGGATCCGTGAGGCGCCTGATCAGCCGCTCCGTCAGCACCGCCGTCTTGCCCGCGCCGGCGGAAGCGCTGATCAATACCTCCGCGGCGGAAGCCTGAATCCCCGCAAGCTGGCCTTTATTCCAGTTTGTCATGCACCGGCCCGCCCCCTTCCTTCCGCTCCTTCCGCTCTATCCCGCCCCGCATCCGCCAGTTTCTCCAGCACAGCTTCATCCGGCAGCGCGGGCAAATAGCGATAGGCGTGTCCCGGTATGCCGGGGTCAAAGCGGCATACGCTGCGATAGGGGCAGTAGTCGCAGGCGGCGCGCTTCCCGCTCAAATAGGGCGTCAACGCGATATCCCCTTCCATGATTCTCCGCCCCGTCCTATTAAGCACCGTCCGGCTGTAGCGCCCCAGCAAGCCGAACTCTTCTTCGCTCAGGAGTTTGGCGTTTCGCCCGAAGGCGCCGGAGCTTACCGTCGATACCGGCAGATAAAGGGACTTTTCAAAATCCCGGTCCATCAATTCCGCCACATGCCGGTCTTTCAGCAGATACCCGCGGAAAGCCCGCATCTTCAGCATCTTATTTGTCCGCCATTCGGCGTCCCCGGCTTCGATGGCGTTGGAAGCCGGAAGGAGGGGATCATGCACCTGGAAATAAAACAAGCCTGCCGGTTTTGCGCCGGATAATGAGGCCAAGGCGGCTTCCATATACAGGATCAGCTGCATCTTCAACCCGTGGTAGATCTCATGGAGCGCCAGCGTCATCGAGCCGGATTTGTAGTCGATGATGCGGATAAGCCGCTCCCCTGTCAGCGGATGGACAGCCTGGTCGATACGGTCGATGCGGCCCCGGAGAAGGATACGGCGGCCCTGCCCAAGATCCAGCGATACCGGCGGCGCGCAGCCCGGTTCGTCAAAGCCGAAGGAAAGCTCCAACGCATGGGGCAGGAAACGGCCCTGCTTCTCCTGATAGGCCATGACCTCCGCCGTACTGAGCAGAATGCGGCGCAGGTTGTCCGACAGGCGCCTGTACCAGGCGGAGCTCAGAAAAATGGAATGGCTTTTTTCCGTCAATTGCTTCTCCGCAACCTCTTCCACCAGAGCTTCCAGCGCCTGCGGATCGACGGCCTTTAAGCTTATCCCTCTGCTCCGTACTTGTTCCATCAGCATTTCCAGGCTGTCATGGATGAAGTTCCCGATGTCCGGCGGTTCAATCCCATATTCTTCTCTGGGCTCAAGAGCAAGGCCGTAAGCCAGAAAGTGGGCAAAGGGGCAGGCTTGATATTGCTCCAGTCTCGTTACGCTGGTTTTGATCGTCCGTCCGAACAATTGTTCTGTCAGCGCCGCCGGCAGCGGCTGCCCCAAAGGCGCAAGGTCATACGCCGCTTTTAGCCTTCGCATATCCGGGGCAAAAGCCTCCCGGCTGGCGAACCAGCGGAATACATACGGCCATAGGCCTTTCGGCGCTTCCTCCCGCCATCCCTCTGCCTCTGCCCCGGCGCCTTCTCCCCGATGCAGCGCCATGCCCAGCAACTGCAAACCTGCAGCCGGGTGACTCAGGCGCCTGGTCAGCGCCGGTTCGCCTTCTTCTGCTTCCAGCCCCGGAAACCACAGGCAAAGCCGCTCCAGCAGAGACGAGGGCGACTGGCTCCCCCCCTGGGTATCCGCCCTGGCATAACTGATATGCAGGCTTCTTTCGGCTCTGGTTAAGGCGATATAGATCAGATAGGATTCTGAAAATAACCGGCGGCGGCTGTCGGGCGCCAGATAGATTCGCCGGCGGGCCAGCCATTGGCGATCTTCCGCGTCCAGAAGCGTATCTTCCTTGATGGCGGAAGGGATCTGGCCTTCGTTCGCGCCCAGGATCCACGCTTTCAGTACAGCAGGCGAACGGCTGCGGTCCATAGAGCAGACGGTTACCTGATCCAGGGCGGGAGGCAGGGCAGCCATCTCTGCGGCTTCCAGNCCGCTTTCCCATACGGCNGCNAAAAGCGGGGGCAGATCCCCGGCTTCAGCGCCTCCCCCCTCTGCTGTCTTGATAAAGGTCACGGTCTGATCCAGCAGTTTCATCAAGGTCTGCCAGGCGCGCCTATGCAGTTGGATCGCTTCCGGATCCCCTCCCCTACCCGCTTCTTCCGCCATCCTGCCGCAAATCTTATCCGCCTTCAGCCTGATAAGATGCCGGTAGAGCGCCGCGGAAACACCTTCCGCCGACACGGCTTCCCCCGCTTCTTTCCTGAAGGTCTCCAAGGGCTGCCACAGCTTTTGCCGCAAGCTTTCGATATAGGCGTCCTGCGACGCGGCGTCGCTGCCTTCCGCAGGGCTGAAGCGCCAGGGGCGGCGGCTTTCCCAGTGCATACGCTGAACGCCGTAAGCCAGGCAATAGTTTTCCAGCGCAAAGCCTTGATGGTCCGAAAGCCCGGCGAAGCCTGTTTTCATATATGCCATCAACGTATCCGTAGTCCANCGGTCTCTCAGGATCTGCGTCAGCTCCCGCACCATACGGATCAGGGGGTGGCGCCGTAAGGACTTGGGTCCGTCGAAAAAGAAGGGGATATCGTAAGCGGGAAATATGCTTTCGATCAGCGCCCTGTATATCTCCGGCTGCCGCAGCAGTACCGCCATCTCCCGGTAGCGCAGTTTGTCCTCTCTCGCGGCTTCCCGTATTTCTACCGCCAGCCGTTCCACCTCCCGGCGGGGATCCCCGCAGCTGGCCAGATAGATACCGCGGTCCTTTTTTTCGCTTGACGACGCAAGTACGGGTGCTGGCGTCCCGGTTGCCTGCGGCGGGCGGGCCTTTCCGGCGAGGAGTTTCTCCAGGCGCGCCAGGTCGGGGCTGCCCGCAAAACGCGCTTTCTCCGGTTCCTCCAGGTATAGCGGCGATTCTATAGGAAATCCGCCTTCCCGGCAAATCTGCCGCAGATGATCCGCCGTCTCCCAGGTAGGGTAGAACAAAGCATCCTCTCCGAGCTGACGCCCGTCTTCCGCCTCCGTAAGATTCAAGGTCACGCTGACCGGTCTGCCGGCGGCAAGGAGACTGCGGATAACTTCAAACTCCGCAGGCGTAAAGCCATGAAAGCCATCCAGCCAGAAGCTTATGTGGCGCAGCCTTGGCCAGTTTGGGAGTTTCTGGCACAACAAAGACAGCTCCCCGGAGAAATCCAGCCAGCCCTGTGACAGAAAGGCCTCATAATCGGCGAAAATCAGGGAAAGATCCTTGAGCCTGGACGCGAGATCTTCCCTTGGCCTGTCCTCATCCCGGCCTTCCCGCAGGCAGGCGGTCAGCGACTCCGGCGATATACGGTAGGCCCTGAATTCGTCAATCCTGTCCGCCAATTCTCCGACAAAGCCCTGCTTATCCCAAACCCGTTGAAAAGCAAGCAGCTCTTCTTTGCGCCTTTCCAATATGTTCCGGAGAATCATGTTTTTTCCGATCGCGTCAAGAACCGGCGCCAAGCCGCCTCCCGTCTCCTGCAGTACAAAATGTACAAAGCGCCGGAAGCTCAGTACCTTGACCTGAAACCCTCCGGCAGCGCCTAACGCAGCCAATACCCGTTTTTCGTGGGCGAAGGTGGCCTGCTCCGGGGTCAGCAGGACGAACTCCCCATCCGGGCAGGACGCCAAGCCACGCCTGATCTGCTCTATGCTGGCTTCCGTCTTTCCGGCGCCGGCCCTGCCGAGTATAAATCGTAAACTCAAAGTTGAAGCCCTCCCGCTTAACATGGTCTGCCGCTCATAACCTAAACGAAGCGGCATCCCCTTGGCAAAATCCAAAGCAAACTGGTGTAACTGACGAGCAACGCCGGATGATGGGAAACAGGCCGATGCAAAATGGGATACTTTTGCACTTTACGCACCACGGGTAGCGTGGTAATATGATCCTTAGCATGTAGGATGAGCCGGCGGGGCGGTCGCGGCTGCAGGCGCCGAAAGGTAGCAGCCGAGGAAAGTCCGGGCTCCGCAGGGCAGGATGCTGGATAACGTCCAGTGAAGGCGACTTCAAGGAAAGTGCCACAGAAACATACCGCCTTGGCTTGTCCCGGCGTCATTCGACGTCAGGGCAGGCAGGAAAGGTAAGGGTGAAATGGTGAGGCAAGAGCTCACCGGCGAAAGGGCGATCTTTCGGCCGGGTAAACCCCATCCGGAGCAAGACCGAATAGAGGGGCTATGAGGCTGCCCGTCTCGCCCCCGGGTCAGGTCGCTAGAGGCGCCGGGTAACCGGCGTCCCAGATAGATGGCCGCTGCTTCGGGGCCCTCCCGAAGTACAGAACCCGGCTTACAAGCCGGCTCATCCCCTACTGCTGTCCCCGCGAAAGGAGAGCATCATGACAGAGCTTCCCCCCGACGCCGGCCAGTTGGTCTTCCAATCGGCTATCGCCAGGCAAAAGCCTTTTACCATACGCGACGGCGACACCTCCGCCTGCCCTTTCTGCGACCACAGCCTGCTTCCGCCTATTAAGAAACGGGATGGCGACATTCTTCTGGTTCCCAATAAATACCCTATATTGAAAAGCAGCGACCCTTATGTACTGATCGAAACAGCGGACTGCGATTCGGAGCTGTCCCTCTATTCCGAAAATCGCCTGTATCGTGTTTTCCGGATGGGTTTTGACTTCTGGAAAGAAATGACGTCTTCCGGCGCCTATCGCTCCGTGATGTTTATGAAGAATCACGGTCCCCTGTCCGGCGGCAGCCTCCGTCATCCGCACATGCAACTGATCGGCTTGTATAATGTGGACTGTCAGGCGCATATCCGCCGGGAGTACTTTTTCGGGCCCGTCATCTGCCGCGCGCCCGGCCTGGAGCTCAACCTGTCCGACCATCCGCGGGTCGGCTTTGCGGAATTCAATCTTGTTCTTACAGAGGACGGGGCTTTTGAGCCGTTTTGCAGACTGCTGCAGGAGACTGTCCAATATGTGCTGCGACAGTTTCATCAAGGCGGCGTCGACAGTTATAATCTGTTTTTTTATCAGCTGGAAGGCGTCACCTTCTGCAAGGTCATGCCGCGGGTCGTTACCACGCCCATCTTTATAGGTTACTCCGTCCCGCAGGTAACAGACAGCCCGGAAGCCGTCGTCGAAGATATGCAGCGGTATTTACAGCCTTTCACTGATCGCTGACGGCAGACGAAGGCAGCAGCACCCGCAGGCAGTTTTCGCAGTTGATCAGGCGGTTTCCGCGATTTACATGTTTTACCAATTGTTTGGACAAGCTAATCCGGCAGCCGCTGCAGATATCCCCGTCCAGGATCACTACCGGATTGTCCGGATTGGAGCGAAGCGCTTCCCGGAACAAAGACCTGTCCTCCGGATCCAGGGACACAAGCAAAGCGTCTTCCTTCGCGGCGAATTCCGCCATGAGGGCGTCCGCCTTTGCCTTCTCCTGATTATAAACCCCCGCGTGCTGATTATATTGGGCTTTTTGCCTTCTAAGCCTGGCGTTTAACTGCTGCCGGTTTTCTTCATATTGTTCTATCTGCTGCTGNAATTCCTCTATCCTGAGGTCCGCCTGTCGCATGTTTTCTTCCAGCTTGACTACTTCCTGCTGGATGTTCAGCATGTCTTTGAGACTTAGCCCCCGCTGCCGGATGATCCGGTCCCTCGCTTCCGCAATTTCTTCGGCCCACTTCGGTTTGTCGAGTATCAAGCGGTCCATCTCCGCCCNGCAGTCCCCGGTCATTTGCGCGATGCCGTCCAGCCTTCTTTCCATCGCCGAGATAAGGTTCATCATCTCTTTGATTTCAAGATAGAGCGCAGCCAACTGGACTTTGGGGTCCACCCGGTTTCTCTCGTCATTATTTTCGCTCAGTAAAAGCAAGACTTGCATCATATCCATTTTGTTCCGCTTTCTCTCCCTTCCGGCCCCTCCCTATGCGCTGCCAATCCGCGACCCCGGCGCTCCGAAACCACTAGCCGCTTACCGCTGTATAGGGGCTTTTCTCCGATGTGGATACAACTATGGCCAAGCCGGGACATTTTTCCTTCAGATAAGCAGCCAGTACCCGAATGATCGGGTTCTCCGTGTGGAAATGTCCCGCGTCGAGTAAGCCGAGCCCCATTTCCCGGGCTTGCATTCCTTCATGATGCTTCACGTCCGAAGTGACAAAAGCATCGGCGCCCCCGGCCTTTGCTTCGGGCATAAGGAAAGCGCCCGCGCCGCCGCAGCACGCAACCCTGCTTATCCGCTTGTCTCCATCGCCGTAGTAGCGCAGATCTTTGAGTCCCAGCTTCCCGGCGACCGCCCGGGCGAAGCTGTCCAGGCCGGCCGGTTCTTTCAGCAGGCCGATGCGCCCAAACCCAATGTCGCCCAGCTGCGGATGCAGGGGCTGCAGGATCTCCGGGTCCTGTATCCCGATGAGCCCGGCCAGCACGTCATTGACGCCGCCCCGGACGCTGTCCAGATTGGTGTGCGCGCAGTAGAGCGCGATATGCCTTCTGATCAGCGCCAGGGGAATCCGGTTATGCGTATCCTCGTCACAGAGCTGCTTAAAAGGCGTAAAAAAAGGCGTATGATGCACAAAGATCATGTCGGCCTCAAGGTCCAGCGCCTCCTCTGTAGTTTCCGGCGTGAGCTCCAGCGTCAGAAAGAGACGTTTCACTTCCTGTTCATAGCTGCCCAGATGCAAACCGATAGGGTCGCCTTCCTCCGCATATTGCGGCGGNGCATANCCGTCGATAAGCCCGCATATCTCCCGGCAGGTAAAGCTCATCTTACTAAATCCTCCCATTCTCTGATCCGCTCTTCCAGGCGTTTTTTCTTGATCCGGCTTTCCTCCGAGCCGGAGCGTTCCAATTGCCTGACAATATCGCATAAGCCCCGGATCTTCTGTCTGACGGCCCGCGCGAGAAGCGGAGGCCTTTCCGCCAGCAGCAGAGGCCCGAATTCCGCCTCCGAAGGATTCAGGCGCGCCATCCTGCCCCGCTCGGCTAAAAGGATGGTATAAAGGATCCCTCTTTCTTCCGTCAGCGCTTCTTTACAGATCCGCCAATTTCTGCTTTGCAGGTACAACCGGACTTCCCTTTCCCGATTCATCGGTTGAAGCAGTACATACGTCAGCCTTTCCGCGATTTCCCGATTGTCCTCCAGGATGTCAACGATTGTGCGGCCGCCCATGCCGGCGATCACGCACGCGGAAACCTCTCCGGGCGCGATGGCATGCAGTCCGTCGCCCAAACGAATCTCAATGCTGTCTTCCAGTCCCCGGGAAGCGACATTGGCTAAGGCGTTTCGAAACGGCCCCCCCGCAATCTCCACCCCTATCCCCTTACTGATTTTTCCGGATAGGACAAGGGAAATCAGGAGGGCGCCGTGATCGGCGCCGATATCCGCCAGCGCGTCCGATGGCGGCAGCATTTCTGCCACCGTTGTCAATCGTTTCCCCATCATTTTCTANTAGAATAAAGCGGCAATACTTTGATCGTAAGGGGGACGGCAAATGCCTTTTTCCGTAACGATCCCGGTAATCAGCGCATGGTCGGTAACATCAAANGCCGGATTGTAACACTCGACTTCCGGCAAGGCTATGGGTTTCTGAAAATACAATTCACGAATCTCCTCCGGCGCCCGCAGCTCAATCTCGATGGCGTCGCCGGTTTCACATGTCCTGTCGATCGTGGAGGTAGGTCCCAGTACATAAAAAGGAATGCCGTAATATCCGGCCAGGACCGCCAGGCCGCCGGTCCCGATTTTGTTGGCCGTATCGCCGTTGGCGGCGATTCTGTCGCAGCCGACAAAGCAGGCCCGGATCCAGCCCTTCTTCATCACAATGTTTGCCATATTATCACAGATCAGCGTGACGTCGACCCCCGCTCTCGAAAGCTCATAGGTGGTCAGCCTCGCGCCCTGCAGGAGGGGCCTGGTTTCTCCGGCAAAGACTTTGAAGCGCAATCCGCGTTCCGCCCCCAGGAGGATAGGCCCGAGCGCCGTTCCGTACCGGGAAGTGGCCAGCGGCCCCGCGTTGCAGTAGGTCAGGATACCGTCGCCATCCCGTATCAGGGATAGCCCGTTTTCTGATATCGCCTTACACATCGCGGCGTCTTCGTCGTGAATATGGATCGCTTCCTGCTTCAACAAGCGGCATAGTTCAGCGATGCTCTTGTCAGAATGATCCAGAACAGTCTGCTCCATCCGGTTCAAAGCCCAGCTCAGGTTGACCGCCGTAGGCCGGGTGGCGGCGAATACCGCTTTGTACTGTCGAAAGGCGCTAAGAAACGAAGTATAGACTGTCGAAGGAATTTGTCCGGCGAGGCAGCTCATACAATACGCGGCGTATATCCCGATCGCCGGCGCCCCTCTCACTTTCAGCCGAACAATGGCGTCCGCCATTTCCTCCGGCGAGCGAAGCGTCAGATATACGGTTTCTCCCGGCAGTCTGGTCTGGTCGATAATTACGACAGCGCTTCCGTCTTTGCTTAAGCTTACATTATCTATATGCGTTACCTGCCGTATCGCATCCGGCATTGCTGCATTCATTGTATCCGGCCTTCCGCGTTCTTCCTTTATCTTAACATTTTTCCTATCGGCTCACAAGCCCGCAGCGATAATCTTTGATGAAAAGCATACAGAAAAGCAAGGAAGAAGCGTTGAAAAGCGAGGAAAAGCGATTGACAAAAAAGAAGCCATTTGCTACAATCATTCATGTCGGCTTGCTCTGTAGGGATCCTGTGATACGCCTTGGTAGCTCAGTTGGTAGAGCAGAGGACTGAAAATCCTCGTGTCGGTGGTTCGATTCCGCCCCAAGGCACCAACCTTTCATTCTTGTATATAAGCGGAAGTGGCTCAGTGGTAGAGCATCGCCTTGCCAAGGCGAGGGTCGCGAGTTCGAATCTCGTCTTCCGCTCTCTCATACCGGCCTATACGGTCCGGTATGTATTATGGTCAAATCACGAATGGTGCGATGGCGAAGTGGTAACGCTGCGGCCTGCAAAGCCGCCATTCGTCGGTTCAAATCCGACTCGCACCTCTGAGATGTGCTTCGCTCATGTTCCAAATAGCGAAGCCTTGGGTGAATGTTACATGGGGCTCTGCCCCTTACCCCGTCGGGATTCGCGCGCATGTCGCTCATCCCTTCCGCTTCGCGGCGCTGCGATTCC
>WRNN01000020.1 GCA_009776595.1 Clostridiales bacterium | reverse complement strand
ATCGTCACAGACAGCACCGCAGACCTCCCTATGGGATATGCGACGGACAACCGGATCGCGGTTATTCCCCTTCATGTCAACTTTCCGAAAGGCAATTCTTACAGGGATGGCGTAGACCTTTCCGCTCAAGCTTTTTATCCTATGCTCCTGGCTGCCGGCGACGCTATCCCCAAAACTTCGACGCCAACGAAAGAAGATTTTTTGAACACTTATAGCAAGGTATTGGACGAAAGCCCCGATTGCCAGATTATATCCATCCANATATCCGGCGGTTTAAGCAGCACAGTCAGCGTTGCGGAAACAGCCGCGAGAGAACTCGCTGCGGATATCTATCCCTTTGACAGCCGCAATATCAGCTTCGGAATGGGCCTTCAGGTTCTGGAAGCGGTACGCATGCACAAAGAAGGCGCGAATCTCAAGAAGATCCTCGATCACCTTCAATTAGTATCTACACATACGGAAACAATGTTTTGCCTGAACACACTGGAATACCTGCACAAAGGCGGCCGTATCGGTAAAGCGACAGCTTTTATCGGCTCCATCCTTAACATTAAACCGATCATCCACGTCAAAGACGGCGTTTATGAAGCCTTTGACAAAGTCAGAAGTCAAAGGCAGGCTATACAAAAAATGGTGGACCACGGACACAGCTTACTGGGAGGTCGTATACCGCTTCGCAGCGGCGTCATTCACGGCGCTTGCGAAACGATGGCGGAGATGCTGAAAACTAAAATTGAAGAGACATACGGAAGAGTCCTGGATTGCTTCGAGGAAACCGGCGCGGTTATCGGCGTCCACACCGGTCCCGGCACACTGGGTATGACTGTCTGTCATCTGTGAAGAAAATTGGAGATAGCAAGAAATAACGATAGATAAAGCATGAAACAATGTCCAAAAGAACATTCATTTTACGCTGCGCCGGAACACAATACCGGCGCGGCGCAGCGCGGTCGCTTCTCAGAAAAGCGCAGCTTTTCTGTTTAAACATTCACAACAAAATATAACGCACCAGGAGGATAGATACAGTGAAAAAAGGGGTATGGATCCTGCTGTGCTTGTTGTTCATGACGCTTGCATCATGTACGCAAGGCAGCAATGACTCCGGCAATCCATCGGAAAATACAGAGGGATTGATTGTCGTCGGGTTTTCTCAGGTAGGCGCCGAGTCTGATTGGCGCCATGCCAATAGCAAATCGATGCGGGAAACATTTAGCGAAGAGAACGGCTATAGGCTGGTTTTCAGAGACGCCCAGCAAAAACTGGAAAATCAAATTGCAGCTATACGGGAGTTTATTGAACTTAAGGTTGACTATATTGTGTTCGCGCCTGTCAGCGAGGAGGGATGGGACGATGTACTCCGGGAGGCGAAAGCCGCCGGCATACCGGTTATTATCGTCGATCGGATGATCCAAACCTCGGACGACAGCTTATTTACCTGCTGGGTCGGCTCTGACTTTCGTAAGGAAGGGGACGTCGCCGTTGCCTGGATGGAAAACGAATTCGCAACTATGTCAAGCCTGAGGATTGTACATTTGCAGGGGAGCATGGGTTCGTCTGCGCAGATTGGCCGTACGGAAGGCCTTCAGGCCGGCGTCGACCGAAATCCGGGCTGGGAGATCGTCTATCGCGATTCGGGCGATTTCACGCAGGTGAAAGGCAAGGAAGTCATGGAATATGTCCTGAAGCAATATGCGCGCATTGATGTTCTGTATTGTGAAAATGACAATATGGCCTATGGCGCAATGGAAGCGATGGACATGGCGATGCGGACTTACGGCATTCACGGAGAGGTCACGATCCTTTCTTTTGACGCGACGCGCACAGGGCTGGAAGCCACGCTGCAAGGCAAAATCAATTATAATGTAGAATGTAATCCTTTGCACGGTCCCCGGGTGGAGGCGGTCATTCTGCAATTGGAAAAGGGAGAGGTTCCGGATAAACTTGCGTATGTAGAAGAAATGAGCTTTGACGCCGCAACCATCACGCAAGAGGATATCGATGCCCGGGATTACTAAAACTAATCAGCGATCAATATAAGGGAGGGATCGGGTCATTCATCGAAAAAACATAGCCCTTTGGCTTGCCCTCATCTATGTCATTGCGGTTGCGGCAATATTCTTCTTCAGCTTGGGCATCGGCGGTTCTGTTGCGGAAGATCCCCTCTACACAGATTTAATGGCGTTTCCCGCCTATGTTAAAAACGGCTACGAGCCTGCATACGCGAACTTAACTCCCGATTGGATAGACTGGAATGTCGCGCTTCCCGCGAACCACAAGCACGCGATTCGCATGAACAGTTTGCCCGCAAGCGCCTATACGCAAAACTTTTCTGACTTTTTGTCCATAAAGGAACGCAGAATTGAGGATTTCACCATATCGATCCCTTTCGAGCTGGGTTGGGAAAAAATAGAAATACTCTACGGCGACAATCCTGTCGCGCCGGGTATGTATCTGGCGGCGATAGGCGAAAACTGGGAAATCTATATCAATGGCGAGCTCATTGCGAAGCATATCCATCTGGATGCCAATAACCGGATCCTGTCTTTCTATAGCCAAAGAGGGGTTAGCATCCCCTTTGATAAACGATTTCTCAATGAAGGCGTCAACTATCTTGTCATTCACATTATCGGGGCGCGCAGCAGCGCGTTTACCGGTCTATCCTATACAGGGCCCTACTATATTGGCGACTACAGCCGCATATCCAACGCCGGCGCCAGTTTTCTGACGGTAGCCCTATGTACGATTTTTATCTTCATAGGACTCTACCATATCCTTTTGTACTATCTCAGAAAAACCGATTTGTATAACCTCCTGTTTGGCGTGTTTTCCGGTATGCTGGCGATTTACTATTTCGCGCGCAGCCCGGTAATTTACCATATTTTCGGAGATACCGCCATCACCCAGCGTATTGAATATGCCGCTTTGTATCTTCTTTTCTTCGCCTTTGCCGTATTCCTGGAAAACCTCAACTTCGGCAAAATTCAGCTGGCAACGAAGATTTACGGCGTTCTCTGCCTCGGGTTGATCGTGCTGCAATGCCTTTTCACCATTTGGTTTGCCGGCGACCTGCTGACGATTTGGCAGATTCTCGGCAGCATCTATTTACTCCATATTTTCGGTTACGACCTCATCTACTCTTTTATCAAAAAAATCAACGCGCTGCGAAAAGATGGAGAAAAGGATGGCGTGCCCGCCGGTTTTGGGGAAGTATTCCTGATGAGCCTGACGCATACGGAACTCGGAAATATTTTTATCCCCATGGTCATCATACTATGCACAGCCGTTTTCGACATGGTGGATATGGCATTCCTATATACCGGCGTCCTGCTTACCCGTTACGGTTTTTCGATCCTGATGCTCTGTATGGCATTTATGCTGGCGCGTAAATACACCAGTCGTTATGAAGAGACCTCCCAAATGAATGAAATGCTGGAGAGAATTGTTAAACAACGTACCCAACAGCTTGAGGAACAAGTATTGATCGCGGAAGAAGCGTCTAAAGCAAAAAGCTCCTTCCTAAGCAATATGAGTCACGAAATCCGGACGCCCATGAACGCCATCATCGGCATGACGACCATCGGTAAATTGGCCCAGGCTTTGGACAAGAAAAATGACGCCTTGCATAAAATCGAAAACGCATCCAAGCAACTGCTCGGCATCATTAACGATATCCTGGACATTTCAAAGATCGAAGCCGATAAGTTTGAGCTCTCCCATGTCAGCTTTGAATTTGAAAAAATGCTGCAAAAAGTCGCGGATGTGATCAATCTCCGCGTCGACGAGAAACGACAGAAATTCTTCATCCAAATTGGAAAAGATATACCGCAAACCCTGGTTGGCGACGACCAGCGGCTTTCACAGGTCATTACCAATCTATTATCGAACGCCGTCAAGTTTACGCCCGAGGAAGGTACGATCCTGCTGGACTCCCGGCTTGTAACGGAAGGCAGCGATGCCGAACAGGCTGCGCAAGGCTGTTGCTGCTTACAAATCAGTGTTGAGGACACAGGGATAGGCATCAGCGACGAACAGAAAGAGCGTTTGTTTCAGTCTTTCGAACAGGCAGACGCCAGCACCTCGCGCAGATTCGGAGGNACAGGCCTGGGCCTGTCTATCTCCAAACGTATTGTGGAACTGATGGGAGGGAAAATTTGGGTTGAATCGGAACCTGACGCAGGTTCCAAATTCAGCTTTACTGTTTATCTTGAATGTGCCGCCAGTGAGAATAAGCGTCTTCTTGACGAAAGCGTGAATTGGGGAAACATCCGCATTCTTGCCGTAGACGACGAGCCGGAAATCCGGGAGTTTTTCATCGCCGTTTCCGAAAGCCTGGGCATAACATGCGATGTGGTCGCCAGCGGGGAGGAAGCCGCGGAATTGATTGAGAAGAACGGAAGGTATGACATTTATTTTCTCGACTGGAAGCTGCCCGGCATGAATGGCGTCGAACTAGCCAAGAGAATCCAGGAGAAAACGCCGCATAACTCCATTGTCACCATCTTTTCTTCAACGGACTGGCATTTTATCGAGGCTGACGCGCGCAGTGCGGGCGTGACCAAATTCCTCCCTAAACCTTTATTCCCCTCGATGATCCTGGATGTAATCAACGATAGTATGGGTGAAAACAGATCTGCAGAACGGGATGTGCTTTCCGGCGCTGACGACGGNCCTGATTTTCATGGCGACTTCAGCGGCCATTCGATCCTGCTCGCGGAAGATGTGGATATTAACCGGGAGATCGTCCTGTCGCTGCTTGAGCCGATGGGCCTGGAGATTGATTGCGCGGAGCATGGCGGGGAGGCGCTTCGTATGTTTCGCGAATCGCCTGATAAGTATGCCATGATATTTATGGATGTACAAATGCCCGAAATGGACGGTTATGAGGCCACGCGCCGCATCAGGGAACTCGATGTGCCAAGCGCACGGTCGATTCCGATTATCGCGATGACGGCGAATGTTTTTCGCGAGGACATAGAGAAATGTATGGCTGCCGGAATGAACGGCCATATTGGGAAGCCTCTTAATTTTGACGAGGTAATCAAGCAGCTGCAGAACTATCTGCGATAGGCTTTGCCCTATCAAATCTTTTTGCTATGGGGATGCCGCTTCGTTTGGGTTATGGGCGGCAGCCCACTTTAGCTGCATCAGCGCCGCCTGTGCAGGAGCATGTCAGATAAGTCACGCAGAAACTCTGTATCGCCGGATAAAGCGCCCAACGCTTCTTTTGCCTGCCTGTGCAGAATCATTGCGCGGTTTTCAGCCTCCCGCAATCCCAGGAGGCCGACATAGGTGCTTTTGCCGCGTTCCTGATCGCTGCCCACTGGCTTTCCCAGCAGCGCGGCGTCGCCGGTGACGTCCAGGATATCGTCGACGATTTGAAAGGCAAAGCCCAGGCAATCCGCATAGTGCAAAGCCGCTTCTGTCGCTGCGTCCTCTGCGCCGGCCAGCAGGCAGCCGATCTGTGCCGCCGCACAGATGAGCGCGCCCGTTTTCTCTCTGTACATGCGGTCCAACTGCGCTTGCGTGGCGCGACCGCCCTCCAGCGCCAGATCCAGCGCCTGCCCGCCGATCATGCCCACGGGACCTGTGGCCCGGGCCAGACAGCTTATGGACCGCAGGACGGTTTCCGGCGAAAAGCTGGCGTAGCCGGCGGCGTCGCCTGCCTCCGCCATAACTTGAAAAGCAAGGCTCAACAGGGCGTCCCCGGCAAGAAGGGCGGTTGCCTCGCCAAAAGCGATATGGCAGGAAGGCTTCCCCCTGCGCAGATCGTCGTCGTCCATACAGGGCAGATCATCGTGTATCAGGGAATAGGCATGCACCATCTCCACGGCGCAGGCAAAGGGCAAAGCCGGCCCCGGGTCTTCATGAAGCAGCCGGTAGAATGCCAGCAGTAAGGCGCCGCGTATCCTTTTTCCCCCGCCCAGCAAGCTGTAGCCCATCGCTTCCGTAACGCGGGACTCGGGATAGGGGCAGNCCGGGATATACGCCGCCAGGGCCTTTTCAATCCTGTCCGCATATTGAGAAAGCGTTGCTTCCGCCCGGTCAGGATCTGACACAGTATTTCTCCCGGTACGCATCCATGCGGCGCAGCTCCTCCGGATCCCGGCCGCTTTCCGCAAGCCATTCCCGTATATCGTCTACATTCACCAGTGCGTGCACCTGCAGGCCAAATTCGCCGGCGACCTCCGCCACGGCGCTTTGCCCCGGCGTCTGCCCATATTCCATGCGATCTACGGAGATAAACATATCTGTCACCTGCACATCGCCAAAACTTTTCAACAAAGGCAATATCTCCCGGACGGCAGTTCCGGCTGTGATCACATCTTCGATCAGGATGATCCTGTCGCCGTCCACGGGCTGGTATCCGATAATCGAACCCCCCTCGCCGTGGTCCTTCTCTTCCTTCCGGTTGAAGAAATAGGGCTTATCAATCCGGTATCTCTCCCAGTAAGCCGTTGCGCAAACCGCAACCAGCGGAATCCCTTTATACGCCGGGCCAAACATCGCGCTGAATCCATCCCGCAGCGCGGCGTGGACCATACCCGCATAAAACTTACCCAAGGCAGCCAACTGCATACCTGTCTTATAGTTTCCGGTATTAATAAAGTAAGGCGTATTTCTGCCGCTTTTCGTCACAAAATCGCCGAAACGCAGCACGTCGGCTTCCACCATAAAGTTGATCATGTCTTTCTTTTCTTCTGTCAGCACGATTGACCCTTCCTTATTCTTTATTCGTTCCATTTCGTTCAAACCATTTCACTTAAGGAACCGCCCCCGATAAACTCCCTGATAATAGAGTTCAACGGNACAAAGGTATCGTCGATGTGGGGGAAATAGGACAGTATGGACAAAAGCCTCTGGGCGTCGGCATATTCTCTGATATCCGGGCTGATCTGCCGCAGCATAGGCTCCGCNTATTTCTTAAATACCCCTGTTTCATAGAGCAGAGCCGTATTAAAAATACTGTCCGCCTCCTCCTGAAAGGGAAAAATATTCTGCTCCTCCCCTTGCCTGACGAAAGGCCATTGCGCCAAAGTAACCGCCATCGACCGGCCCCTGAACTGAGAATCCCGCACCAGCCTTCTGAGTAATCTGGCGTCGCTTGTGGTCACCCGATTGTAGGAATCGATATCGATCTGCGCCATGGAGCTGATATAAATCTTGAATTTCATTGCCCGGCTGATCGCCGGCGTCAGCGCTTCGTTCAGGGCGTGGATACCTTCGATGATGACCGGGTGGCCCGGCTCCAGTTGCAGACTACGGCTTCCGTCATTCCGCTTGCCTTCTACAAAGTCAAAGGATGGCGTCATCACTTCCTGCCCGGCGACGAGCCTGGTCAGATGGTCGTTGAACAAATCCACATGGATCGCCCGCAGGGATTCGAAGTCATAGGATCCGTCAGGGTTCTTCGGCGTCTCCCAGCGGTTAACGAAATAATCGTCCGTGGACAGGGTCTTTGGCCGNAAGCCCAGCACGCGAAGCTGTATCGCCAGCCGGTAGCAAAAGGTCGTCTTGCCCGAGGACGAAGGCCCGGCGATCAGGATCACCCGCAGTCTGTCCCTGTCTTCATAGATTTGATCCGCGACATTCGCCAGAAACTTCTCCTGCAGCGCCTCCGACACATGGATCAGGTCCCTTTCGGCCCCGGCGCCGCCGGAGATCGCCCGATGCAGTCCGTATACGTCTGAGATATTGAGTATCCTGGTCCAGTTCCTTGTCTCCTGCTGAATACCGGCAACCCTGGGCATCTCCACTAAAGGCGCCACGCGATCCGGCACGCTTTCTACAGGATAACGCAGCAGGAAGCCCCTGTCGCTCGGCTCCAGGCTGAACACCTTCAGGCAGCCCGCGCTTGGCGCGAGAGCATAGAAAGAGTGAAATATCTGCTCCCCCATCCGGTAGATGCAGACGCATTCCTTGCCAACTCTCTCCAACAGGCCGGCGGTATCCCCGTATCCCGCTTCGACCAGCATCGGTATAGCTTCCGCCGCGGGATAGATCCCGGACAGGATGGGTTCGTCCTTCCCGATCAATTGATGCATATGCCCGCTGATTAATTCCAGCGTCCGGACGGAAGGATAAGCGGTGCCATCCAGCTCNCAATACCAGTGTTTTCCTATNGCATGNTGCACGTTCAGCTTCCACTGNGGAAAAAGCGTCTTCACCGCCTGCGCTAAAAGAATGACCAGGCTTTGCCTGTATATGCGCATACCCTGGTCGCTGGACATATCCAGCCACTCGACGGCGCCCGGTTTTTCTACAATCGTATATAAATCCACGACTTCGTTATTGTACAGCGCGCCCAGGATCGGCAGGTTTCTTTCCGGACAGTATTCTTCTGATAAGGCCAGCAGGCTTTCACCTTCGTTGACTTCGGCCTCAATCCCCTCTTTTTCTGACCAGTGCCGGATCCAAAGTTTAACTGTCATAGTAGCCTCCCTGCCCTTTCTCCATATCAACACTATATTACATCACCCTGACCGTCAAAACAATAGCGCCTTTTGAGTTGCGCCGGCGCACAAAAGTAAGTATAATAATCACATACTTATGAATAATCTCTGCAGGATTTGAACGAGTTGTCTGTAAAATAAATGATTGAGGCACGCATATGGAAAGCGTTATCAAAAACAGCATCCTGATTGTGGATGACGAGCCCGCCAATCAGGCTTATCTGGGCGTTCTTTTGGGCGATGTATACACGATCTACGAAGCCAGGAACGGAAAAGAAGCCCTGGAGAAGGCGAATCAGCATATACCGGATCTTATTCTCCTGGATATACTACTGCCTGAACTGAACGGCTATCATGTGCTTTCTCTTCTTAAGTCATCTGAAATCACGCAGGATATTCCGGTCATCCTGATATCCGGTCTCAACAGCACGGAAGATGAGGAAAAAGGCCTGTCCCTCAATGCCGTAGACTATATAGCCAAGCCATTCAGCGACGTCATCGTAAGGTCCCGGGTCAATAACCAAATCCGTATCATCAATCAGATGCGGGCGATCGAACGCCTGAGTATGATCGATCAGTTGACCGACATTCCCAACAGGCGCAGGTTCGACCAGCAACTGGACATGGAATGGCGAAGGGCCGCCAGGGATCAAACGCCGATCTGCCTGATGATGCTGGACGTCGATATGTTTAAAAAATATAACGATACCTATGGCCACCAGCAAGGAGACCTTGTACTGCAAGCCGTTGCCGGAACCCTGATGCGAACGCTCAAGCGCCCTGCCGATTTCGCGGCTCGCTGGGGCGGGGAAGAATTTGCCGTCCTGCTGCCGAAGACAGAAATCGACGGCGCTTTGGTGATCTCCGAACGCATCCGGACAAATATTGAAAGCACCGCGATCCCCTGTCCCGGCGGGACGGATACCTGCGTTACGATCAGCATCGGCGTTTTCGTACAGATCCCTTCCATAGAATTATCAATGAAGCAATTTATCGCCAACGCGGACGCCGCGCTATATGCCGCGAAAGACGCGGGCAGAAACAGAATCTGCGTATTTCAACAGGAAAGGAACGTCTCTGATGCTATTTAAGAATATTCAAATGATCGATCCGTCTTTTGATGTACGGGACCATATGACGGTGGCGACCAGGGGCGAGGTCATCGCCTATGTGGGGCCCTGGGAAAACCTGCCTCAAAACGAGGACTGGGGCGAGGTTTATGACGGCAGCGACAGGCTGCTGATTCCCGGTCTGTATAATATACACTGCCATACGCCGATGACCCTTCTCCGGGGTTACGGTGAGAATCTCAAGCTGCAAGACTGGCTGAACCAAAAGGTTTTTCCTTTCGAGGATAGAATAAAATCCGACGATATGTATTACGGCTACCTGTTGGGCGCTGCGGAAATGCTCCGTTTCGGTACGGTCTCTCTGACCGATATGTATTTTCTCGGGGAAAGCATGGCCAAAGCGGTTCTGGACAGCGGCATCAAATGCAACCTCAGCCTGGCTGTCACAGGCGGCGACGACGTCGCCTATGAGAAGCGCCCCATATATCAGGAAACCCTGTCGCTCCTGGAGAAGTATCACAAGGACGGCGCCGGCCGCTTGCGTATGGATCTCTCCCTCCACGCCGAATACACCTCCACGCCGACGCTGGTCAGGGCTGTCGCAGAGCATTGCAAAAATCTCGGTCTCCGGATGCATGTACATGCATCCGAAACCCGTCTTGAGCATGAGGAATGCAAAGCAAGGCGCGAGGGAAAAACCCCCGTCCGCTACTTTGCTGATCTGGGGGTCTTTGACAGTCCGGCTACCGCCGCACATTGCGTATGGGTGGAGGATGAGGACCTGGACATCCTCGCGGATAAAGGCGCAACCATTGCCGCCAATCCGGTGAGCAACCTGAAGCTGGCCAGCGGGATTTGCCCTGTCCCCAAAGCCATGGCCAGGGGCGTCAACATCGGTCTCGGTACCGACGGCGCCGCCAGCAACAATAACCTGAACTTGTTCGAAGAGCTGAAACTTCACGCTATCCTGCATAAGAACGCGGCCAACGACCCAACCCTGATTACGCCGCAGGAAGCCTTTGCCTGCGCCACAGTTAACGGCGCCCGCTCCCAGGGGAGACTCGACTGCGGCGTCATCGCGGCGGGAAAGAAAGCGGATCTGGTCGTGATGGATACAAGCGCGCCGAACATGCAGCCCGCGCATCATCCGCTGTATAACCTGGTCTATGCCGCCACCGGCAGCGAAGTGCTTCTGACGATGGTAGACGGTACGATTCTTTATCGGGACGGCAAATGGCCAACCCTGGACATGGAGCGTATCCTGAAGCAGGTCAACGCCTCCTGCAGCCGCATTCTGGAAGAACTAAGATGAGCTTTTGCCCATAGAACGAATCTTCACGCCATACTATGCCCTATTGCATGATAGATGCGTCCATGCATGACTACTTTATATGCGCGATAATCTCATTCTTCATCCGTACAGCCTCCGCGCGGATCGCTTCGGCGAAATCCAGCTCCGGGGCTTTTTGCCATGCGCACATTAGTGAACGGGAGGCGTTCACAATGGCGCCTTCGCCATTTGCGTCAAAGGCGCCGGCAACATCCTCGCCCCCGCCCCCTTGCGCGCCGAAACCCGGCACAAGAAAGAATAAGCGGGGGAATTTTTGCCGAAGCTCCCTGAGTTGCGCCGGATACGTGGCGCCGACAACCACGCCTACGCCGTCATAACCATATTCCCCCGGCAAGACTTCCCCCCATCGCGCGCACAGAGCCGCCATGGTTTCATATACGGATATCCCGTTTATCTGCATATCTTGTAAATCAGCCGAAGAAGCATTTGAAGTCTTTGCTAAAACAAACACCGCTCTATCAAAGGTCCGGCAGACGCGAATCAGAGGTTCGATGCTGTCTGACCCCAGATAGGCGTTGACCGTAAGCGCATCCCCTCCGAAAGGGCTGTACGTCTCGCTTTCCACTTCTGTCACACCCAGCCAGCCATCCGCATAGGCTTCCATCGTCGAGCCGATATCTCCCCGTTTCGCGTCGACGATGACATACAT
>WRNN01000019.1 GCA_009776595.1 Clostridiales bacterium | reverse complement strand
AAGAATACTATGCCATGTCTTCCGCGCAGAAGAGGCTGTTTATCCTGGAGCAAATGGATAGCGAAAGCACGCTTTATCATATGCCCGCGTTGATCGAGGTCACGGGCGCCCTTGACCCGGCGCGCATCCAAAAGGCGATGGACGGGTTGGTCCGGCGCCATGAGGCGCTGCGGACGAGCTTTGCGCTCCTGGACAATGAAGCGGTACAGATCATCGCGGAGGAAGCTTTTTGTGAGCTGGAGTATGAAGAAAGGGAGATTTTCCCTTTGGACGAAATAGCGGCCTTCCTTCGTCCCTTCGATTTAGGCAAAGCCCCTTTGCTTCGCGCGAAGCTGATCAAAGAAGTCCGGCGCGACAGGTATTTGCTGCTCTTTGACATGCACCACATCATCGCGGACGGGATGACGATGAACATCCTGATCTCGGACTTCTCAAGGCTCTACGAAGGGGAAGCGCCGGATCCGCCGGAGCTTCAGTTCAAAGACTATAGCGAATGGATGCGCAGCGCTGACCTTAGTGCGCAAAGAGCCTTTTGGATGAATATATTTGCGGAGAAAGCGCCTGTCCTGGACATGGTGACGGATTATCCCCGTCCGCAGACACAGAGCTACCAGGGCGCACAGGTGTCCGCGCAGCTAAACAGGGAGCAAAAGGCCGCGATCGGAAAGATAAACAGAGAAAACGAAACAACGGTTTTCATGACTTTGCTGGCGGTATGGATGGTGGAACTGCACAAATACAGCCGGCAGGAGGACATTGTGGTCGGGGCGCCGATATCGGGAAGGGTCCATAAGGACACCGAAGCGATGATGGGGATGTTTGTCAATACCCTGGCGATGCGGGGCCGCCCGACCGGGGAGAAATCCTTTATCGAATTTCTGGCGGAGATGAAGGAATACGCCCTGGGCGCCTACGAGAATCAGATCTATCCCTTTGAGGATCTGGTGGAAGAGGCGGAGACGCGGCGCGACATGTCCCGCAACCCCATGTTTGACGTCATGTTTGTGGTGCAAAACATGGAAAGCAGCGAACTGCGCCTGGGAGACGCTATCCTGCGGGTAAGGGAGATCGACACCTATAGCGCGCAGTTCGACTTGACTTTGCAAGTGCGGGAAACAGAGGAAGGATACAACCTGAGCCTCGAATACTGCAGCGACCTTTTCACCGTGGCTTCCGCGGAAGCGATACTCGGGCATTTCGTGACATTGTTGGATGCCGCCCTTGCGAATCCCGGCGCGAAGATCGCGGACCTGGATATGATCAGCGGGCCGGAGCGCGAGAAGACGCTTACCGCGTTTAACGATACCTCTGCGGAATACCAGGCGGATAAGACGATCGTGGATCTGTTCGAGGAACAGGTCCTGCAAACACCGGAGAATATTGCCTTGAAATTTGAAGGGCAAACCATGACATACGCCGCCCTCAACGCCAAGGCAAACCGCCTGGCTTATCGGCTGCGGGAACTCGGGATAAAGCCGGACGACCCTGTCGCGCTGATGGCGGAGCGCGGTATGGAAATGATCGTGGGGATACTCGGGACGATCAAAGCCGGCGGCGCGTATGTACCCGTCGATCCCGATTATCCCGAAGACAGGATCCGGTATATGCTGGAGGACAGCGCCCCCAAAGCCATATTGACCTGCAAGGTCGAGCCGCCTGCGGGATCGGCGATACCCATTCTGGATTTGCTTGATCAGGGCGCCTATGCCGCGGAAACAGGCAATCCTCCGCATGTGAACAGCCCGAACGACCTGATCTATATCATCTACACCTCCGGCACGACGGGAAGGCCGAAGGGCGCCATGATTGAGCATCGGGGCGTCGTCAATCTCAGAAAACGGATGGAGCGCGATACCCTGCGCCAGACGGATACCGTACTGCAGTTCGCCAGCCTGTCCTTTGACGCCGCTACCCTGGAACTGGCTTCTTCGCTTCTTTTCGGCGGCGCGCTGTGCCTGCTTCCCCGCTCTGTGATACAGGATAATACGGCCTTTGAGGNCTATGTCCGGCAGCATGAGGTAAACGTCGCGATTTTGACGCCCGGCTTTGCTTCGCAGATCGATCTTCGTCCATACCGGCGGATCACGACAGGCGGCGCCAACGCGAATCGCGACATAATTCTTCGCAGCGACCAATTAGGGATAGACTATACCAACGAATACGGGCCGACGGAAGCGACGGTGGTGACCAGCGCCTGGGATCACCGCAGAGGCGCCCCCGTGCCTTTTCTCGTACCCATTGGCCGGCCGATAGAGAACACGCAAATCTACATCTTGAACGGCTTTCAACTGTGCGGGATCGGCGTGCCGGGCGAGCTGTGCATCGCGGGCGCCGGCCTGGCGAGGGGGTATTTGAACCAGCCGGAGCTGACGGCGGAGAAATTTGTCCCGAACCCGTTTGGCGAAGGCAGAATGTACAGGAGCGGCGATCTGGGAAGATGGCTGCCAGACGGGAATATCGAGTATCTGGGGAGGATAGACGAGCAAGTCAAGATTCGCGGGTACCGGATAGAGTTAGGCGAGATCGAGAGCGTCCTGCGCAAGCAGCCGGGCGTGGCGGATGCGGCGGTGGTGACCAGGAACATCGGAGGCGACGAGATCCTGTGCGCGTATTTCACAGCGAAGCAGGGGGAGGACCCCGATAAGCCGATGATCCTGGAGGGTTTGCGAAAAGAGCTGCCGGAGTATATGCTTCCCGCGTTTATGACCCTGATCCCGGCGCTTCCGCTCAACCGGAACGGCAAGCTGGATAAACAGGCGCTGCCGGAACCCGATATGCTTGCGAGACGGGCCTATACCGCGCCGGAAACCGATATGGAGCGGGCGGTTGTCGAGGCTTTCGAGGAGATACTGGGCGTGTCGCCTATCGGTACAGAAGACAGTTTCTTTGACTTGGGGGGCCACTCGCTCCGGGCGACCGTAGCGGTGAATATGCTTGAAAAGGCAACAGGCATAAGGCTTCCGCTGAGGCTTCTCTTTGCCTTTCCTACGGCCTCGATGCTGGCGAAGGAACTGGAAGCCATGGGGCGGGACGGGTACAAGCCTATACCCAAAGCCGCGGAGAAAGAAAGCTATGCCATGTCTTCCGCGCAAAAGCGCCTGTTTGTGCTGGACCAGATAGACAGCGGAAGCACGGTCTATCATATACCGGCCGCGATGGAAGCGGCAGGTAAAGCCGATAGGGACAGAATCCGGACAACCATGGACGAATTGATTTTGCGCCACGAGGCGCTCAGGACAAGCTTTGCCCTGATAGACGGCGAAGCGGTACAGAGGATAGGGAAGGCGGCTTCCTGCGAGGTCGAATACGCGGAAATAGAATCCTATAGCGAGGAAGAGCTGGAGAAATTTATTCGCCCCTTCGATTTAGGGAAAGCGCCGCTGATACGCTTGAAGGTACTGCAGGAACGCGGCGGGAATCGATATATCCTCTTGTTTGACATACACCATATAATCGCGGACGGCATGTCCATGCGAATCCTGACCGAAGAGTTCTCAAAGCTCTACGGCGGGGAAACGCTGAAAGCGCAAGAGCTTCAGTATAAAGACTACAGCGAATGGATGCGGGGACGCGACCTTGCCGCGCAGAAAGCGTATTGGATGAACGTGTTCGCGGAGGAGGCGCCGGTCCTGGATTTGGCGGCGGACTATCCGCGCCCGCAGATACAGAGCTACAGAGGCGCGGAGGTATATGCCCGGCTCCATAAGGAACAGAAGGCCGGTATCGAGCGGATCAACAAAGAGAACGGAACGACGACCTTCATGACGCTGCTGGCGGCGTTTATGGTCATGCTGCATAAGTACAGCCGGCAGGAAGACATTGTAGTGGGCGCCCCGATATCGGGAAGGATGCATCGGGATACCGAAGCGATGATGGGGATGTTCGTCAATACACTGGCGTTCAGAGGATATCCTTCGGCGAATAAATCCTTTACCGGCTTCCTTGCGGAGATCAAGGATCACGCGCTCAGCGCCTATGAGAATCAGGAGTATCCCTTCGAGAAACTGGTTGAGGATCTGGACACGCGGCGCGATATGTCGCGTAATCCTCTGTTTGACGTGATGTTCTCGATGCAAAACAATGAGAAGCCTGTTTTGCAGATGGGAGAGGCGGAACTGCGGGCATTGGAGATGCGTACCGGTACCGCAAAGTTTGACCTGTCCCTGCAAGCGGAAGAAACAGACGAGGGCTACGACCTGAGTCTGGAGTATAGCAGCGATATCTATACGGAAGCTACCGCCTCGGCTATGCTGGAACACTTCGTGAACCTGGTCGCTTCGGTGACCGCGAAGCCGGGCGCTGCGATCGCGGCGCTGGAAATGACCAGCGAGGCGGAGCGCGATAGGATATGTACCGCTTTTAACGATACGTATGCGGCATATCCGGGGAACAAGACGGCGGTCGACCTGTTTGAGGACCAGGTCCGGCGTACGCCGGAGAACATAGCCTTGAAATTTGAAGGGCAGTCGATGACCTACGCGGCGCTGAACGCNAAGGCGAACAGGCTGGCATACANGCTGAAGGANCTCGGGATAGCCCCGGAAAGCAAAGTGGCGCTGCTCACGGCGCGGGGCATGGAAATGGTCGTGGGGATCCTGGGAACGATCAAAGCGGGGGGCGCCTATGTGCCTGTCGATCCGGGATATCCGGAAGAAAGAATCCGGTATATGCTGGAAGACAGCGCTTCGAGCGTGGTATTAACCTGCAGAACGAAGGCGCCGGAGGGGATAGGCCTTCCCCTGCTGGATCTGGAAACAGAAGCCTGCTATGCGGACAAAGAGGAGAATCCGCCGCATGTCAACGGGCCCGACGACCTGGTCTATATTATCTATACATCGGGTACGACAGGGAAACCCAAAGGCGTCATGATCGAGCATCACGGCGTGGTGAACATGACGATGATGTATAATGCCGCCTGCGCGCTGAACGGCGGCGATACGCTCCTGCAATACGCGAATATGTCCTTTGACGAAACGGTCGCCGATGTTTTTGCCACGCTGAGCAGCGGCGCGTCGCTGTGCCTGACGCCGGCGGATACGGTATACGACTTTGAGGCTTTACACGAATACATGAATGCGCAGCAGGTTACCGTCAGCTCGCTGACGCCAAAGGTTATCCGGGAGCTGCGCCTTGAAAAACTGCCCTCGCTCCGCCTGCTGGAGTCCGGCGGAGAAGCGGGCAATATCGACAACCTGAAAGAGCTGGCAAAAAAGATCAGAATTCTGAATACCTACGGGCCGACGGAATCCACCGTCAACGCGACGATGACNGAAGTAGGACCCGATTGTACCCTGCTTCCGATCGGGAAACCGGTCATCAACACACAGGTCTATATACTCAGCGGGATGGAATTATGCGGAATCGGCGTGCCGGGAGAACTGTGCATAGCGGGCGGGAGCCTTGCGAGAGGCTACTTGAATCAAAGAGAGCTGACAGAGGAGAAATTTATCCATAACCCCTACGGAGAAGGCCGGCTGTATCGAAGCGGCGATCTGGCAAGATGGCTGCCGGATGGAAACATCGATTTCCTGGGTAGGATGGACGAGCAGGTCAAGCTTCGGGGTTTCCGTATCGAATTGGCGGAGATCGAGAGCCTGTTGAGAAAACAGCCGGGCGTTACGGACGCGGCGGTCGTCCTCCGGAAAGCCGGAGAAGATACGCATCTATGCGCCTATCTGGCCGCGGAGCAGGGAAGGGAGCTGGATCTGGCGGTTATCAGGGCGGCGCTGGCAAACGCGTTGCCGGAATACATGATACCCGCGTTCATGACGCAAATGGGCGCCCTGCCGCTCAACAGGAGCGGCAAGCTGGATCAGCGCGCGCTGCCGGAACCCGACGCTTTGGCAGGACGCAGCTATACAGCGCCAAGGACGGAAGCCGAGCGGTCGGTCATCGCGGCCTTTGAGGAAATATTGGGCATTTCCCCGATCGGTATAGAAGACAGCTTCTTTGAGATTGGGGGCGACTCGATCAAGCTGATCCGGGTGGTTTCGAAGCTGCGGGAACAGGGATATCACTTTACGGTATCCGACTTCATGCGCTTAAGAACGGTAGAACGAATCTGTGCGCACTACAGGAATGCGGACAAAGCTGTCGCCTGGGCCCCCCCGCCGCGAAACGGGAGCATCCCGGGCGCCGGCGACAAGGACGAGAAGATGATCAACGAGATGCTTTGCCTTTTGCGCGAGTATGGAAACAACTACAAAAAGAGCGAAGGCTTTTCCGCTTGTCAGGCTTTGTTTATGCACAAAATGTTTTTGTCCGATTACGCAAGGACCCTCGTGAACATCCTTACTATCCATTGCGACGCGGACAGCGCGCTGTCCGCCCTGCAGGCGGTCCTGTCCTCGCAGGGCGCGCTGAGAACGAGATATAACAGCGAAACGGATTGCTTTGAGGAATATGCCTATAACAGCGCTTGGGAGATACCGCTGCTGGACGCCAGTCAATATACCGGCGATCTGGACGCGTGTATCGCGTACCTGGCGGAATCCGTGTCTACGCAAGGTTTCCCGCTTGATCAGATGCTGTTATCCAGGTTGTTGCTCATTAAAACGGATGATGAAAACTGCCTGTTCGTGAGCGTGATGCATCACTCGATATGGGACGGGGTATCGCAGGAATTGTTTCGCATTTTGATCAACGAATCTTTGGAGAACGGCAGCGAAGCGCTGCGCAGCTATTCGTATATCCAGTATTGTCAAAGCCTTGAGGATCAGGACAGAGACGGCGTCGCCGACGGCGGGGCGGAAGCGGACATCGAGCGGTATACGCAGTTGGCGCAAGAGGCCTCCGCACTGCCTGCTTGCCGGAATCCCGCNTGNAGGGCGGATTTTCGAATGAAGCTGAATGAGGCGCAGAAAGATAAGCTGGCGAATTCCCCGATCGAAAGCACCATGATGNTTTTGGCGGATTTGATGTACGGCGACTNCTGTACGCGCCTGCCGGCTATCCCCTATGCNGTCCTGCGTCACAATCGGGACGAAGGGAACGGAGGAATGCTGGGGATGACCCTTAGGGTTGATTTAGCGCTCTTCGATGCAGAGAAGAAACGACAAATAGCGGAAATGGAAAACAGGCGCCTGCTGTCGGGATCCGATGAAAGGGCAGCCTCCGGTATCTCCGTTCCGGTCATCAACTATCTGGGCATTTTTAAAGCCTCCGAATACGGGGAGGACGGCTATGCGGAAGAACCGTATGCGGAAGAACCGTATGCGGAAGAACCGTATATCGAGATCGGCCGNTCGGAATCGGGCATTCAGGATGTATATATGGAGTACTATGTGCAAGACGATACGCTGAACGCCTGTATTCTGGGACTAAGCCTGGAAAGAGGCGCTATAGAAGAGGCCATAAGAAAATTCTAGCGGAGAANGGATGCCATGATGCGAAGGATAGGCAGGAACGAATTAAGGCCCTTGTCGGAATTTCTGGCCGAACAATTCTATGAAACGGAGCCTTTTCAATCCGCGATGAGAGGGATAGATCCGGATAAAGCAAAACGGCTGATCACAGAAAAGTATTATGAGCAGTTAAGCCATTCCCTGTATGATCGCTCTGATATTTTTGTCAGCGGCAAAGGCATAAGCGGCGCGATCATAGGCGTTGACGGCAAGAATAAAATGATATACAGTTTCGCGCCTTTTATCGTCGACCTGATCATTAAAGCATTTGTTCTATGCTCAAAAGAGGAAAGAAGGCGCATCTTACAAAACATGAAGCCTTTAAGAGAATTGTCTACCGCCAATTGGGCCAAAAAGTTTTGTAAAGAGGCGCCGTATATTCTGGCGATCATCGCGATAGAAAAGGAGGCAAGGGGTACGGGCTTATGCAGGGAAATGCTGGAGTTCTTTTTCGACCACGCGAAAACAGCCGGTACCAGCCGTTATATCAGCCTGGAGACCTATACCCCGGAGAATGTTCCCTTGTACGAACACTTCGGCTTTCAACTGGCGGAGAAAAAAACAACGGCGGATGGAAAGGTTACGGAATATCGGATGATCCGGAAAACAGGAGATGAGGCTGCAAAATGAACTATGTTTCCGACTGGCGTCCTATGCAGAATCTAAGCAATCTGTATGAGTATCTGTCGTATGTAGCGGGCAGGTATCCCCATAATTATGTAGTCCAAACCATCAGGGAGGGGGAAGTTACTTCCTATACATATGAAAGGCTGCTCGCAGACGTCAGAAAAATCGGTAATTATCTGGTTCGCAGCGGCTATAGCAACCGGCATATTGCGTTAATCGGCAATTTCAGCTACGAATGGATGGCGTCTTTTTTCGCCTTGCTCTATGCCAACAATGTCGTGGTGCCAATCGATTACGGACAGTCCCGCGAAAGGATGCTCGATTTGATTTACCGGGCTGAGGCAAGCGTGATCATCGCACAGAGAAGCGCTTTGTCGGGCAACCGGGAAATCGCGACGGATGACCGGATACAAAGTATACTCTATTTCGAAGATTGGGAGCGTATTCTTCATGACGACGCTAATGCGTATAGCGAGACGACCTTCGACCCGCCGGTACAGGATACAAACGCCATGATCATGTACACTTCCGGAACGACAGGAATCAGTAAGGGGATCTTGCTGACCCACAGAAATATCCTGCATAATGCCATCGCCTCGGTTTCGCGTATCGGAGAACACGCCTTTCCGCCGGGCAGGACATCCTTGGCTTTGCTTCCGCCCTTTCATATGTTTTGGATCGCGGCCGGCGTATTTGCTTCGATATATTATGGAGAAGCGCTGTGCTGCAGCGATAACTCGCTGAAAGATATTGAGTTGCTGATCAAGACTTTCAAGCCGACTTGCCTGATCGGGGTTCCCCAAATGGTGGAGGGGCTTCATAAAAAAATCTGGGCGACCGCGAAAAAAAGCGGGAAAGAACAATTGTTGAGAAAAATGTTGAATATCAGTAACGGGCTCAGAAAAATAAAGATCGATCTTCGCCCGCTTTTCTTCAAAAGCATTAGCGATTCGCTTGGCGGCAACTTACATACGATCATTTGCGGCGGCGCCGCGGCGGACGAACAGGTACTGGAAGAGCTGTCCGGCTTCGGTATCACGACCCTTGTCGGCTACGGGGTGAACGAATGCTCTTCCATTGTTTCCGTAAACCCGCCGGAGCGGCAAAAAAACAGCTCGATAGGCCTCCCTGTCCCTGCGCCCTTTTGTCAGGTGCGGATTCAGGATGAAGAAATCCAGATCAGCGGAAGCATTGTGATGCGGGGCTATTTCAACGATCCGGAGGGAACGGAAGAGGCTTTTGACGGAGAGTGGTTTAAAACTGGCGACATCGGATTTATTGACGATGACGGCTATTTATATATTACAGGACGTAAGAAAAATCTGATTATATTAAGTGATGGCAATAATATATCACCTGAAGAATTAGAAACGAGAATACGGGAATCCCCCCTGGTGGACAGCGTCCTTGTATACGCTGTGGAAAGCCGCCAAGCTTCTGCGCTGCACGCGTCTGTGTTTCCCAATGCGGACTATTGCGCCGCTAACGCCATCAGCGATATCAGAGGGGAACTCATGAAGCTCCTGGCGCAGATTAACGCGGAAAATCCCAGGTATATGAAAATATTTGACCTACACATCCGGAACGAGCCTTTCGAGAAAACGGCGATTGGTAAAATTAAACGGTATTTATATACCGGCATGCAGGAGGCGCAGAATGGATAAGGCAGATATTGCACGCGGTTTAGTCGATATCATCGGGAATTACACGGAATTTGATATGGGGGTAATCGACCCTTCGACGTCTTTGCGCGAAGAATTGGGGCTGACCTCTTTCGACATCATTGCGCTGCTCACGGAAATCGAAGAAACATTTTCAATCAGCATCGACGACATTGATGTACTGGCTGACATAGGGACCTTCGGGGAAGCCATCGATTTAGTCGCGGGTTTACGCGCAGCCGGATGATGAACAGGGTATCCGTCTATGCATTCAACCATTGGGAGGCTTTGTGCGGACAATTTGTAGAAAGAAATGTGGACAGGCTTCCGGAATTTCGAAAAAAGCGCTGTCAGCGTTACCGCCGCGAAAGGGATAAACAAGCCTGTATCATCTCCTATTTGCTGCTGCGGCAGGGATTGTTTGAGAAATACCGGATTTCGGAACCGGTGGAGTTCCTCTATAACGGGTATGGAAAACCCTATCTGAAAGGCTATCCGCATATCTTTTTTAATTTCAGCCATTGCGAGCGGGGCATTGTCTGCGCCATCGCCGATTTTGAGATAGGGATCGACATGCAGGAAATCCATCCCTATGANCCCGGCGTCGCNAATCTGGTATGCACTGCGGACGAACTGCGCCGATTGGCGGAGTCAATTGATCCTGCGCGTTTATTTTGCCGGATATGGACGGCGAAAGAGAGTTACGCGAAAGCGAGGGGGATAGGCCTGGCGGACGTTTTAAAACAGGAAACGCCTGCAGGGTCGATCAGGCACTGGGAAGAGGAAGGCGCCTTCGTCGCCCTATGCTGCGAAAGAAAAAAAATGGATGATATGCAAATTTTGCGGGCGAAATCTTGCTTGGATTCCTCCAGTTTCCGGAATGGCGGCAGGCAACAAAAAAACGAAGAATAATACTCACCAAAATTATAAATATTTTGAATTTTTAACAAATAAATATTGACAAAGATTTATTAAAATGCTAATGTTTATTCGTTGAAGACAATACGTTAAAAGGAGGTGTAGACCATGTTACCGACATTATGGATTTCTGTTATTAACAGCATCGCCAATTACTTACTGACAGTTTTCGCAATCCTGCAGGGCAACATTTCTCCGTTAATGCCTAGCTAATGCCGATGAGGTTTCTCCTGAACAGTTGAAACGCGCAAGAGGCATACTAAGCGACCGGGAGGAGGTGTAGTATGGGTTCAGCAGTTATTTCATGGATAGGGCTAGCATGGACAACAGTAATGAACGCGATTTCTTTCCTGTTCCTGTTTTTCGCATAGGCTCAATCCAAAGTGCAACGCGATATACTCTGAATCACAGAAGGGGGAGTATGTATGCTGCCGAAATTATGGATATGTGTAATTGATAATATTTCCAATTATCTACTTACCGTATTCGCGATTCTTCAAGGAAATTTGAGTATGTTTATGTAGGACACATAAACAAGTCCGGTGTTTATCAACCGGNATAGAAAGGGGCTGTGAATCATGGGTTCAGCAGTAATTTCATGGATAGGGTTAGCATGGACGACTGTAATGAACGCGATTTCATTCCTGTTCTTGTTCTTCGCTTAAGACTAAAACGATCAATCTGTATGGGGTGTGTTTAAAATGGGTATGACTACAATGTATTCCCTGGTTTTCTCGTTAATGAATTTCTTTAATGTTTCTTACTTTTTCCCCTGCGATGTGACCTGCGTGATTAACAAGCTGGTTCCTTGATTCGGAACAGGCGGGATCTGCTGAGAAACGTTAACCAGGGATACGATTTGAATGGGAAGTGTTTAATATGAGTATGACATCAATGTTTACAATTATTTTGGGTTTATATAACCTTATTAGCGCTACTATTTTTTCCCCCTGGTTTGTCTAATCTTCTCAATCTTGGGATACAAGGGGTATCCAACTATAATCGGTTGTTGATAGGGGATAGACGGTTATTTCGTGTGTCGGCGTGATGTGGTCAACTATAAGGAACGTTCGTTCGTTCTTGTTCTTATTCTTTGTATAAGGTAAGGACGCTAAATAATTGTATGCAGCTGATTACCATGGCCAGCACGCCGCATCGTTAGGATGATTCACACGCAAAGATGCGAATTATGATCAGTGACTGACAGGTGTATTACTGAGAGTTAAGCAATAGATCTGTCAGGTTTTCAGGCGATATTGCGATTGACCCTTATCTCTAAGCTGAGTGGTTTAATGAAGAAGTGAGGCCTGATTGGCTGCAAGCTACTG
>WRNN01000018.1:11706-11941 GCA_009776595.1 Clostridiales bacterium | reverse complement strand
CGATCGAGGATCGATAGTAATCCGGTATAACGCTGAAAAAATGGCCGATCGCCGACACCAGCCGAATGCCGGATATTGCCAGGAGCGTTCCCACTATCGAGTAAAACAGCACCAGGATGATCACCGCCATCCACTTCTGTTTTACTTTCGTAACGCCGGCTACCCATTTCGCCAGCGGCCTAAGGGACACCGCCACCAGCGAGCCGATCNGNNANNNTCGTAACGCCGGCATCAG
>WRNN01000018.1:0-11701 GCA_009776595.1 Clostridiales bacterium | reverse complement strand
TGAGGGAACNGNAAGCGATACATCNGCAANGGNTAACCGGCATCAGATATTTGAGGAAACAGTAAGCGATACCGGCAACGATTAACCAGTACGCAAATCGAATAATAAAGGCTTTTTGTTTCTCTGTGTCCATGCACCCCGTCCTTTTATCACTCGCAGCAACCCTCACGCCGCAGAACCGCTAAGGTATTTACCGCCCCTTCCTCTTCGAGGAACTTGGAAAATGCTTCCGGAGGCGGGGCAAAGAAGCGCATCCTTTCCTTACTTTCCGGGTGACACAGGGAAAGCCGCCACGCGTGAAGCGCTTGTCCCTGCAAGGGGGAGCCGTCCTTTCGCAAACCGTACTTCGGGTCTCCCGCCACCGGATGTCCCAGAAGTTTCATATGTACCCGGATCTGGTGGGTACGCCCGGTATGCAATTCGCATTGCAGAACGGTTTTGTCCGCGAGCCTGTCCAGTACGGTATAGGAAGTACTTGCTTCTTTTCCCCCCGCGACAGCCGCCATCTTCTGGCGGTCTTTCGGGTCCCGGCCTATGGGCGCGTCGACCCTTCCCGCGGGTTCGCTGACGACGCCCCAGACAACGGCGATATAGAGCCTTTCCATGGTTCCGTCCTGGATCTGCTTCGCCAAAAAGCGATGGGCTTCATCATTTTTGGCTACGACCAAAAGTCCGGAGGTATCTTTATCCAACCTGTGCACGATACCGGGCCGCAAGACGCCGTTGATACCGGATAAGTCGCTGCAATGCGCAAGCAATCCATGCACCAGCGTCCTGTCCCCGCTGCCGGGCGCCGGATGGACGACCAGCCCTTTGGGTTTGTTGACGATCAGTAGAGAAGAATCTTCATATAGGATAGCCAGATCCATAGGGCAGGGTTCGATCCGCATATGTACCGGAGCGGGAATCGTGCAATCCAAACGGTCCCCCTCCTCCAGCCTTCTGCCGCTTTTGACGCTCTGACCGTTCAGCAGGATTTGGTTATTCCTGATCAGCTCCTGTATCCGGCTTCTGCTTAAAGCGGGAAGCATAGCGGCCAGATAGACGTCCGCCCGCTGCCCTTCCCCTTGCGTATCGACAACGAGGGCCAGACGCTGCCCCGGCCCCTCCGGGTCGGCCTGTTCCGCTGCCATCCGCTCACGCCCCGGGATTTCTGTTCGCCGCATTATCTCTGTTTCATGCCTCCGCCGCTTTTTCAATCTTCCGCAAGATGCTTCGGATCCTTTCTCCTGCCTCTCCACTCCTCATACAACACGAAAAGGGCCAGCAGCGTCCCGCCGCATACTACCGCGACATCCGCGGCATTGAAGATAAAACTCCATATCCCGCGAAAGTCGAGAAAATCGACAACCGCGTCATGCTGTATACGATCCGCCAGGTTTCCCAACGCGCCGCCGCTTATCACCCCGAGAAGGATCCGGATGATCCTGCTCATGCCTTTCAGGAAAAAAGCTGCCCAGCAAAGAAAAGTTATGGCCAAAACGCTTACCACGATGAAGAGCGTATTGTAGCCGGACATCATCCCGAAAGAAGCGCCGCTGTTCATGATAAAGGTCAGGTAAAAAAAACCGGGAATCACGGGGATGCTCTCCCCCAGCCGCATCATGGACAACACCGCGTCTTTGCTGATCTGATCAACAGCAAAAATCGCTACAGCACTAAGAAAATAACCCAGTCTTCCCTGCGAGGCCACTCTGCTGTGTCTGGGATTATACATACTCTATCTCTCACTATGCAGTACTTCTTTTTACCTATACTATCTTTTCCCCGGCGCTTTTGCAAGTTCGAATTCCGCAAGTATCGCCTTCATTCTATTGATTTCTATCCTGTCTGTATCCTTTTCGCCATATCTTGCCCGGATGTATATCGAGCGAAAAGCGTCGGCAGCCTCCGGATTCTGAAAATGGGCCCTGGTCAGCCTCTCGAAGTCGGCGCTGGTCATATGGTTCTCCTTTTGTATTCCTTTTTTCCGGCACTGGATAAGATAATTGCGGTATACCGCCCGTACCGGATGACGGACCGCTTTTCCCCGTTCCTCGGGCTGCTGATCCGCAGGCAGAACATAGCGCTGCATCCCGGCCCCCGTCTGGTCGGCGCTTTCCCCGCCATAGTTCGACAACTTTTTAAATAACTGATAGACCAGATAAAGGACCAGGGCAATAATCGCCAGATACAAAAAGGCTTTGAGCAGATCATACCTGCCGGCAGGCAAGTCCGCAAGCTCATCCTCAAACAAGCCCATGTCGGTCAGGATCTCCGTTTCCTCCCTATCTCCGCCCAGCTGCGGTAAACGCTCGAGCAAAAGCAGCAGGGGCGTCAGGACAAATAGGATCGCCCTGATCAGCAAAACCAGTATAGGCGCAATGATACCAAAATACATAGTACGCAGTACCCATCCGCAGAAGCTGAAAAAAGCCCTGCTGCTGAATAAGACGCCCGAAAGAATGACGGCGACTGCCTGAATGGCGGTCATGCATTGGAAGCGCGCCTGAGACAGGGTCTCCGGATTATGCCGCAGCATATGCATGAGCAGCATCGACGCCGTTAAGAAAACAAAGGCAAAGGATAGGGAAGCAGGCTCCAGCCCTGCCTTTCCCCCCATAAGCAGCGCCAGGACCATCAAAGGAAGATAGGTCCTGAGAAAAAACAGGAAGTTTTCGCTGTAACTGAACATGAGCGGTATACTGTCCAGACGATAGATGCTAACCGCCACGTAGACCATAGCCGGCAAGAGGACCAGCGCGTTCGCCGGCGCCGGCCGGTAGAAAAAGCAAAGCGGCAGAAAGGCCAGGGGCAGGAAACGCAGTAGCTTCCCCCTGGCGACAAGCCGGGCAGAGGCATAGATACAAAGCGCAAACAGAAGCAGCGTTACGATCAGCGGGCTGCCTCCAAAATAGAAAGAAAAGAAACTGGCTATCGCAAAATAATAACAAAGGTCGCAAACGAGTTTCAGGCTGAACAAAAGCGTCACGATACAGCCTCCTCCGCCGGAAGGATCAGCGCCTGCATGGCGTTTTCCCGGCTTAACTGCGTCATGATCCGCTCCCTGTCCGTAGGCGTAATGACAATTAAGGCTTTGACGCCCCGGGATTTCATTCGCTTGACCATAGCGGAAAAAGGCTCCGTAAACCGGTAGGAAGCCCGCCCAAGCCCTTCCATTATTGTAAAATAGTGTTTTTCTCCCAAGCCTTCGCCTATATACGCCCAATCGGCAATCGCGCCGGAAGTCGTAGCGTTGGTATAAAAATCATACTTTATTTTTCGTTCTTCCAGAATCCTGCAAACCGTCCGGGTCAAGCGGTAGCACGTCTCGATCCGCTGCTCCTTGTCCTCNTCCGCGCATTCTACGTTCAACAGCACGGTNGCGGAAGCTTCTGTCGTATANTCATATTGCTTCACCATNATCTCCGCCATGCGGGCGCTTTGCGGCCAGGANATGGCTTTCATGGGCTCCCTTCCCGTATACGCCCTGAATCCCGCGGTGAGCACCGGGTCTTCCATAATGAAGCGGCGAACACTGAAATCCCCCAGGAAGCCGCCCATGACGTCCTCCAGTTTGCGGTTTTCGCTTTCCCTCGGATAGATCACGACTTCAGCAAATAAAGAGACCCGCTGCCTTTCTTCGTTTAAGCCAAGAAAATCTCCGCCGCTTAAATGCGCGCCGGGAAAGATATACCTGCCCCTATCGGGTATAGACGCCATAACCCTGCGCCGGAGTCCGGCGCAGGGCATCATATANGTGGTATAGGACAGTTTATTGTATTCCGAGGAGCCTGCCGCTGTTTGAACGCTATGGTCGTGCACCACCAGGCCAAAAGGCAGATATTCCTCGACTCTGATAAAGGGAATGAAACGAAAGCTGTGATTGGATAAGCTGGAGAGTATCGCAAACTCTTCGTCGGGCGCCGCTAAAACCAGCGAAGGCTGGTAGTGAAATACAACGCCTTTCAGCGCGTAGTCGAGAGACCATTTTTCAACGAAGTATGCCAGGATAATCAGCACAAAAATAAAAATCGTCATATTCTGCCCTCTGCGATGCGCGGCGCCCCGGTGTTCCGTAGCGAAACACCGGAATAGATCTTTGCTCAGATATCCTCCAGCGGTACCTTTGCCTTGTTGATGATTTTCTCAAGAATCTCCGAATAGGTATCGCTTCTTGCTGTCGCCCCCATACTCAAGCGGTGGGCAAGTATGGGAGGCGCTACAAAACGCAGGTCTTCCGGGATGGCATAATCCCGGCCGTTCAATGCTGCGCAAGCCTGGCTCGCTTGATACAGAGCGATCGCCCCTCTGGTGGATACCCCTGCGACAAAGCGGCTCTCCCTGCGGGTGGCTTCTACGATATCCATGATGTAACCGGAAACGTCCGCGCTGACTTTCACCTGATGGTAGCTGCTTCGGATATACGCNGTCTCTTCTTTGCTGACCTGCTGTTCGAGGGATTCCACAATATCAAGGACAGACGGTCTGGCAATGACCGAAAGCTCCTGGCTGCGGCTCATATAGCCGAGAGAAAGCCGCATAAAGAAGCGGTCGATCTGCGCTTCCGGCAAAGGGAAAGTGCCATACGATTCCAAAGGGTTCTGGGTCGCCATGACCATAAACGGCTCGCTGAGCAAAGTCGTGACGCCGTCAACCGTGATCTGGCGTTCCTCCATCGCTTCGAGCAGGCTTGACTGGGTACGCGGGGTCGCCCTGTTGATTTCATCCGCCAGCACAATATTCGTAAACAGCGGTCCTGGCCGAAACTGGAAATCCCCGAGTTTTTGGTTGTAAAAATTAATCCCCGTCAGATCCGAAGGGAGAAGGTCCGGCGTAAACTGAATCCTTTTAAAGTCTCCGCCAATGGTTTTGGCAAAGGATCGGAGCAGCATCGTCTTTCCGGTCCCGGGCAGGTCTTCGATCAGCACATGTCCGGAACAGACAAAGCAGATTAAGACAAGTAATATGGCTTCCTCTTTCCCAATGATCACCTTCGAACAATTCTCGACGACTTTTCGGCGGTATTCGGCAAACAGCTCAAGTTCCATATTTCTCTCCACCATGTAGATTCTTTCCCTCTCAGGTCCCGTCAGAACAGAATAAATATAACATAAACCGCTTGTCACATCAATGAACAAAACAAAGGGACTGTGACAAAAGGGGCGGCTGCCGCCGGCGGATTCGTGGTATTTGACAATTCCGGCATAGATATAGTACCTTATCAGTATCTATTCATCCCAAGCTTGTCGTTTGATAAGTCTAAAAGCGGCGTTTTGCATCCGCTTCCGGGGAGCAGGCTGTTTCGCCGGGAGCACGACCAAGAAGGAGGTTATTATAATGAAAGTTGGAGCAGCGATTAAATTTGGGTTTCTCAACGATCCGGATCCGGACAAACGGGGAGCGGTCGGCCTGGTTGATTTTCCGGAACCGGAAGTCGGCCCGGACGACGTACTGATCAAAGTTGCCTATTGCTCGATCTGTGGATCCGATCCGCACCTTTCGGACGGTACTTTTGGCATGGACTTTCCCAACTATATCGGTCATGAGGTCTCCGGCACAGTCGCGGCCCTGGGCGAAAGGGCGGTCATTAAAGGGCTGAAGGTCGGCGACAGGGTCGCGGGAAACTTCCGGCATACCTGCGGCGTGTGCTACTATTGCCAAATGGGGCAGCCGCACTATTGCATCGGCACCCGCCTTATGGGCCCNGGNNGAAGAAGCCCGGGCATGGCGCCCCTGATGGTTTGGAACCAGTCCCAGGTTTTTAAACTTCCCGACAATATTTCCCTCCGGAAGGGCTGCCTCCTCGAACCGGTATCCATCGCGGTCCGGGCAGGCGACAAGGTACATAACTATATCGGCGCAAGGATGGCGGTATCCGGCGGCGGACCCATTGGCCAACTGGCGCTGCAGGTGCTGAAGCTGCAAGGCGCTACGGCGCTTACCATGATCGAGCCCATTGCCGACCGCAGAGAACTCGCCCTGCGTTTCGGCGCCAAGTATGTCATCGACCCGGTTAACCAGAATGTAGTGGAAGAAGCCATGCGCATTACCGAGGGCCTGGGCTTCGACGCCATCGTCGACGTATCCGGCGCGGCAGCAGCCTGCAGGCCGCTCCTGGACGCTGCGGCAAGGGGCGGTACCATTTGCTATGGCGCGATGTACCCCACCGGCTACGAGATGCCGCTGAACATGCTGGAATATATGTATCGCAAGGATCTGACCCTTACCGGCCTTTTCCTTTCGCCGCATACCTTCCCCCGTGCCGTCCAGCTTCTTGAGCGCCTGGATCTGGATCCTTTCGTGCAAGCATGCTACCCCCTCGATCAGATCGTAGAAGCCTTTGCCATGCATATGTCGGGGAAATATCCTAAGGTCATCGTCAANTGNAACGCGGATCTGGCGGANCTGTAAGATAAGCTGCGCCCATAATCCAAGCGGCTAACTGCGCCTATTCCTGCGGCTCTCTGATGAAAACGGCGCCGTGAGGGCATAACTCCTGGCAGCAGAAACAGCGGATACAGCGGCTGTAGTCATAGGCCGGCGCTTGCGTCTGGTCATTGTCCCGCCAGCCCAGGGCTTTCGGCGAGACCGGGCACATGTCGATGCATACGCCGCAGCGCCGGCAATTCTCCTCGACGATATAGGGCTTGGGTACGCCCGCGTCGTTATCGCGGGAGAATACCCCGGCGCCGCGAACATTGCTGATCGGATTGCGGTTGATCTTGAAGTCGTAAGCGACGAAGCTTTCCAGGGCGTCCCCCAGCAGCGTAATCTCTTCGCTCACATACGTGCCGTGCCCCGCCTGCATGCCAAGAGAAACGGTATAGGAATACGCCGGCTCTACATCCACAATACGGCATACAGTGGCGTCCAGCGCGACCGGGTCGGACGACAACAGCAGCAGATTCATCTTCTTGGGGTCGCCGTTCATCGGGCCGTTCCCTTCCATGGCTATAATCCCATCCATGATGTAAAGCCTGGGTTTAAGGAACATATTCAAATCAATGAGCATACGGGCGAAATCCGCCGGCCTTTGCAGTTCTTGATGGTAGGCGCCTTTTCGCCTGCCGGGGATGCAGCCGAACTGGTTTTTGACGGCGCCCGTAAGCTTGAGAAATCCCTGGGTCTTCAGCTTGGGGAGGCTGACGATGCCGTCGCAATCCAGGGCGCCATTGGCAATATAGAATTCCCGAGCGGCCGTTTGGATTGTCCGTCCCTGTATAAAATCCGCCAGGGGGATATCCAGCGCTGCGGCGACATCCAAAAAGCCGGTTGCCCTGGCGGCTTCCAGGGCTTCCTCCTCTGTCGTACCCCGCCCGGGCGAGTCTCCGTAGCTCAATTGAGCGCCGGCGGACTGCAGTATCTCACAAACCGCTTGAAAAACAGCGGGATGGGTTGTGGCGCAGCGTTCCGGAGGCACAGCCATGATCCAATTTGGCTTGAGCAGGATCGTTTCACCGGATTGAACAAATGCGCCCGCTCCCCCCAAAAGATCAATCCCTCTTTGCACCGCAGCCTTCACCTCGGCGCAGTCATAGCTTTCACAACGAACCAAAGCAACTTTCGACATGGAAATACCTCCTCTTTCTCATCACAAGGTCAACCCGGTCCTGTCCTAACATGCGACTCGAGGTCACGGGTCTTTAATTCAAGCTACTTGTAACTGCTCACAAATCATATCACATTTTCTTGACAACTGTATTGTAAAATTCCTTATTTATCTATAGTATAAGATGATGAAAAGCTGTATAAAAGGAGGACTGGATAACATGGCGGATACAATGAAAGCAGTATGGTGGACAGAACCGAAAAAGATAGAANTGTTNCACGACGTACCGATACCGNAAGTACAGCCCGGCACGGCAAAGATTAAGATGGAATACGCNGCCCTTTGCGCGACGGACTTCCATCAGGTATCCATGGGCGTNATGAACGTGGTTTGGACAGAGCCCCGGGCGATGGGGCATGAAGGCTGCGGCGTCATTGTCGAAATGGGTCCGGACACGGAGAATAGCGGGCTGAAAGTCGGCGACAAAGTAGCCATGACCGGCGGCAACCGATGCGGGGTTTGCATCAATTGTAAGAGGGGCCTTCCCAACTGTTTGAATATGCGTATGGCGCCGGGCGGCGGGGGAACCTTTGGCCAGTATCGCGTCACCGGCGTAGGCGGCTGCCAGAAAATCCCCGACGACGCCGACATTATGCCTTACGCGATCACCGAACCTTTGGGCTGCATACTCCGCTGTTTTGACCTTTCCCCCATCCACAACGGCGACTCCGTCCTGGTGTCCGGGGTTGGCGCCATAGGCTCCATCATGTTGGATATGGTGATTAAGTCCGGCGCTGTGAAAGTCACCGTTTCCGATCCGGTGCCGGAGAAGCGGGCGCTCGCTTTGGCTATGGGCGCGCAGTATGTCATCGACCCCAGCAAGGAAGATCTGATCGCCCGCGGCCGGGAAATCACAGACGGCTACGGTTACGACAAGATTTACGAAGTCTCCGGCGTGCCGGTTACCGTCCAGCCTTGCCTGGATCTGCTGGCCAGGGCGGGAACGGTAGCCTTTTTCGCGGTATTCCCGCCTACATTCGAGCATCCCATCAATCTGCACACCCTGTATCTGAAGGAAGCCGGGATCCGCTTTGTGTTCACCCATTGGAATACGGGCCCCCGGGCGCTGGATCTGATTCCCCGCATGCAGACAGACAAAATCATCGGCAAGGTATATAATCTGGACGACGCCATGGAAGCCATCGACGTGTTCAACACTTCCGTTTATCCTAAGATCCTGCTGAAATGTAATCCCTAATCCTTATCGTTGATTGAAAATCAGCGATGAATATAAGCATACGTGAAACACCTGTGTATCGGTAGAGTAAAAAAGAGGCTGTCCGGATAGGGATGGCCTCTTTTTAGATACTGCGAATTTATGCAGTCAATATTAACACGGAAAAAACTGTGCCTGTTCCCTCTCCGGCGCCTCTAATGCTTCGATATTTTTTAAATCCTCCGCTTCTCAGGATGGCTACAATGTTTCTTTTTTATTCGGCTGCGCTTTTAGTGCTGCGATTTCTGCTTCTTTTTCTGCAACTGTCTCCTGCCATTTTTCTTGCTCCGCATGCCATTTGTCTTGCTCTGCATGCCATTTTTCTTGCTCCGCTTGCCATTTTTCTTGCTCCGCTTGCCATTTTTCACGTTCTTGTTCAGCACCAATGGCGATTCCTTCTCGCCGGGCATGACCAAGAGCAGACGCTTCGTTGTGCCGGGCGCGTGAACGCAACCTCTCCAGTTCTTTAAACTCGTCTGTTGCGGTAACTGTGCGGTATGCCCCGATTGCCTGTTCCATCTCCGGTACCTCCAATGCTTCGATATTTGCTAAATCTTCTTCTGTTTTGGCGTTGAACAACGTCAGCCATAGCGGGGTACATGACATTCGGAAGGGCAGTTCTTATGAGGATCGGATCGTATTATAGTGAATGTCCTTATTATACTGTCTTCATAACGCTTTCGCTATAAAGTGCAGGGGAACCAAAAGCCTGTCGTTAATGATTCTGGCTGACTTTTGCCTGATCGTTACTTTCCATAGTCTATTTTATCATGATATTGAATGATTGTTTGACAAATAGCAATCTTTACACTTTTGTGTTATAGTATTTTTTGGAGGATGTTATGCGTATTTTTGATGAATGCTGCGCAACGCGTTAATACATAAACACAAAAATATATGGGGCAACACCCCGGAAAAGGAGCAAAACACAATGAAGCGAAAACTTTTATCCCTTGTGCTTGTTTTCGTAATGGTATTCGCACTCTCGGTTCCCGCCTTAGCGGATTCGGCCGGTTTTGTCAGCGGAACAGTTATCGCTACTGACAAGAATGGCTATGACAGCTTTGACGGCAGGGAAATCACCGCAAACAACAGTACCACGGTTTTCAACAATTTTTCTTTCATCGCAGATAATAAGACCCTGAACGCCTGGTATATCCATATTACCGATGACATTCGCGGCACGCTTGAGGTCGCCTACAAAGTTGGCGGCAGTTACTACATTGTCACGTTTGATATTGAAGGCGCCGGCAACTACCGGATTGCGGACAGCAAGGGCAGTAACGGCGCAAACATGGTCAAAATCGGTGAATTGAAGGAAAAAACAGACAATGAACCGGTCAGTTTCTTCAGAATCATCTATCAGCCCTTCAGCAATTCTCCGTATTCCATGCCGATGGATGAGTATTCCGCTTTGATGGAAGAACTCCTTGACGAAGGAATAACCCCGCTGCATTTATCGAATGGTTGGGTGCAATATGACCATGAGGTTTTTTACGACCTCTATGCCGATGAATATGTCAACTTCGAAGTCGAAACCTATTATGAGTTCGAATACAAGGGCATTCGTTACGCTATCGAACTGGACGTCGTTCAATTGGAAATTTGGAATCCTGTCATTGGCGCCGGGAGGCTTTTTTATGAAGGAGAAATCAATAAAGACTACACATCCGTAATAGATAATATAAGCAGAAACATAAATGTAGGCGCTTCGTTTACGGTGGATAAAGTTGAGGGCTACGATGACTATTACTATTATGAAGCTTTTGTTCATTCCTCAATAATAAAGCTCGGGCCAGTTATTGAAATAGAACCCAACCTTAGCGTTACGTATGAATGGAAAGACCTCTACGGCTTAGATAAAGCCTTCGCAGACTCTAAGATTATTAGTTTCAGCCCTGACCTCGGCGAACATGTACTTGCCGTCGGCACGATTATCGACGATATCAAAGTAGTATTAGCTGAGGAGTGGATTAACGGGGAAGGCAAGCGTTGCAATGTCGAGCTTGGCGTCATAACTATCGACGGTGTGGATTATCACAATAAAATAGATGATTTAGAAAACCTAAGCCTTACAATCGAAGAAGGTGTCAACCACTCGATACACTTCCTGCTCGCCGTAGCAATAGAAGACTAAAAAGCGGCAGCACTTTATAGAATATAAGAGGAAATAACACAGGCGCGGCATTTGCCGCGCCTGTGCGCGTTAGTTCGTGCGATTAGCTTTTCTACATTTATATCGGCCGTACGCCAAAAGAATAGGGAGTATTCGTTCCTCCAGGTAACGCAGAAAAGAAGCTTATTGTAGCGGAGTCATTGCATGCGATAGAATCCGACTCAATGATATCGCGATATTTTCCACTTGCGGTCGGACCGCTATTGACATTTGTTCCGCCATAACTATACACAGGCGAAGGGTTCCCTCCGGCATTGCAGCCGAGATATATCCTGAACTTACGTGCTGCAGCTGTTTGATTTTTTATCGTAACCGTTATATTCATTTGCTGCCCAAATGCCCCTCGCAATTGGCCGCTGCTTGCACCGCTTACGTCGACAAGTGTGACACATTCATTCCCGGAAAAGCTAGAGTCTGATTTTGATCCAAAATTAACCCTGACGCCATCTCCTGTTGTTGTGGTTATCGGTAACGTACAGTAAAGGTTTGTATAATACCCGCTCCCTAACCCCCTTTTTAGCTCATTATCGCTGACAGCAGCAGCAAAGGTCGTCGCATTTCCGGCAAAGGAACTGTCAACATAAGCAAGATCAAATAAAATCGCGCCGGCAGCTGCACCTGTGCCACAATTCTTAATACTGAGTCGCGATACCACTCCCCAGTTATTTCCATTCGAAACGGTTCGTTTGAATAGATTATTGTACCCGCCTGCCGGTAC
>WRNN01000017.1 GCA_009776595.1 Clostridiales bacterium | reverse complement strand
CGGGGCATGCAAATCCTTTCGATAATCCCCAGTACCTCCTCCTTCTTGTCGTCCTCGACGCCAATCAACAGAGTCGTGTTGCCGCGTCTGAGAAAACCGCCGCTGCTGGCTAGCTTTGTCGCTTGAAAACCGCGTTCCGATAAGGCGTCAAGCAATGAAAATGTGTCCATATCGTCAATTATGCTCATGATCATTTTCATAATGTTTGCCCTCCTGTTTTAATAATTGATTTTATCATAAATATACAGTTCTTGCCACAGCCATTTTCAAGCGGTGTTTCCGGTGAAACGCGGGCGTGTAAGCGCATTTGACATTGACAGAAAACGGGTTTCATGTTAGGATTTTTTTTGACTGACAACCATTAAAATGCGAGTTGCCGCCACGTCGCCCACAGCGTCAAGGAGATGCAAACTTGATGGAAGTAAACTTTTGGTACGGACTGCTGAACTCCCTTGCCCCAATGAATCTGCTGTATTGTTTTTTAGGGGCTATTCTCGGTACCATCGTCGGGGTGCTTCCCGGCCTGGGTCCGACAGCTACCATGGCCATGCTGCTGCCGATCACCTATTACCTGGACCCTACCGGCTCCATCATCATGTTAGCCGGCATCTTTTACGGCGCGATGTATGGCGGATCTGTAACCAGCATTCTGCTGAACGTCCCTGGTGAAGCCTCCTCCGTCCTGACCGCCGTCGACGGGTATCAAATGACGAAACAGGGGCGGGCAGGGGAAGCTTTAGCCATTTCCGCAATCGGCTCGTTCATTGCCGGAACGGCCGCTATCGTCGTTTTGCAGTTGCTGGCGCCGCCCCTTGCCGATTTCGGCCTGCGCTTCGGTCCGCCGGAATATGTCGCGCTGATGCTATTTTGCTTTACTACCTTAATTGCCGTTTCCGGCAAACGCATGTCCAAAGGCATACTGATGGCTCTTGTCGGCATGTTTATCGCCTGTATCGGACTGGACCCCATGTCGGGCAGGCAGCGAATGACTTTCGGTTCTGTCAATCTGATGAGAGGGCTCGACGTAGTTCCTGTCCTGATGGGCCTGTTCGGCGTGTCCGAGGTTATCGCCAGCGCCGGGGAAGGCTTGCTGACAATTTATAAAGGCAGCAGAGGAAAATTGATCCCCCGCGGCGAAGAAATGAAAAAAGGCCTTTGGGCCAGTTTGCGCGGCACGGTTATCGGTATCGTTTTCGGCATCCTGCCAGGGATGATGCCCTCTGTCATATCCTTTATCGCCTATGACGCGGAGCAGAAGATATCGAAAAATCCCGAAAAATTCGGCAAAGGGGCCATCGAAGGCGTAGCTTCGGTGGAAGCGTCCAACAATGCGGCGGCAGAAGCCGGCCTGATCCCGCTGTTATCTCTGGGGATCCCCACAAACGCCGCCTGTGCGTTGCTGTTCGCCGCTTTTATGATGTATGGCCTTCAGCCGGGTCCCATGCTCTTTACGCAGCATGGAGAAATGGCTTGGACCGTCATCGCCAGCATGTATGTCGGCAACGTCATTCTCGTCATCCTCAACCTGCCTTTAGTCGGCATTTGGGCAAGGATGGCTACGATACCCTATCGCTATCTCGGTCCGATAACCCTGGCAATTTGTTTTATTGGCGCGTTTTCTGTAAGAAACACGATGTTTGACGTTTGGACCATGGTTCTCTTCGGCGTCTTGGGCCTGATCATGAAAAAATACCAGTGGCCTGCCGCCCCTCTGATCCTTGGCTTTATCCTGGGCGCGCAGCTGGAACGTAATTTCCGCGCTTCCATGCAGATGTCCGCGGGCTCGCCCGCTATCTTCTTTACCAGGCCGATAACGGTTGTATTTCTTGTTTTAACTGTCGTTGTTCTCCTGTTCAGCTTGAGAACGAAAGTGTCTGCGTTCATCAAAGCTTCGGCGGTGGATGAATAACATCCTAAGATGAATAACATCCTAAAAGGAGGTCCCCTCATGAAAATTACCCGAAAACGACCTGTATTCCTTGCCGCGCTCCTTCTTCTGATCGCTTTTGCCCTGGCAAGCTGCGGCCAGCAATCATCGCCGCCCGCGCCGGCAACACCGGCGCCTGCCACTCCCGCGACACCCGGTACGCCGGCAGAACCGGCAGTCCGTTCCTATCCGGGAACCAAACCCATTGAAGTAATCGTTCCCTGGTCGGCAGGCGGCAGCACCGATATGGTATCCCGCGTTGCGGCTAACCTTCTTTCCGCTAACCTGGGCGCAACCGTCAATATCATTAATGAAGCCGGCGGACAGGGTATCCCCGGTACGGTTTCCGCCCTTACCGGCGCCGCGGACGGCTATACGCTGCTGGGCGACGCCGACGGTAGCAATGCGATACCGGAAGCCTGGGGAAGCGATATCCCGTTTAAAGTTGGCGAAAGGACCTATATCTGCAGGATCGCGTCTTTCCCCTGGGTTTTCGCCGCGGCCTCCGACACCGGCTGGAAAACCATGGATGATATCGCGGAAGCTATACGGAATAACCCTTCTGAAGTTCAATTCGGCTGGCTTGGCGGCACAGCCGGCGCCGATTGCGCGCCCGCCCAGTTTATCGCGGCCATGCAGGCGCAAGGTATCGATACCTCCGCGGTGAATATGGTTACCTTCGCCGGCGGCGCGGATTTGGCTACCGCCATTGCAGGCGGTCATGTGGATTTCGGATGCGTATCCACCACCTCTGTTGCTTCTACCTATGAAGCCGGCAAGCTTGAAGTGGTCTCCATCACCAGTGCGGAACGGTTTCCGGCTTATCCGGATGTAGCGACGACAAAAGAACAAGGCTGGGATACGGTCAACTTCATGGGCCACGTTGGATTTTCCGGCCCTGAGGGCATGTCTGAAGAAGTGGTGCAGATTCTGGCTGACGCCATGGCTGAGGTTATGGCCGGGGCTGAGGCGGAGCAGAAATTCAGCGAGATCAGCGCGATACCGGACTTTCTGGGCCCGCAGGATTTTAGAGCCTATGTGCTGAACCTTGCAGATACCCTTACAGCAATCAAGATCAACTGATCGCAGCACCGCGAAGCGGAATGGAAGAGCGGCTTTGCCGTGAATCCAGAATAGGAAACGGTGGGAATTCCATGTTTTCCAAATATGTTAATTTTGGTTTATTTTTCATAGTCCTCGGTATATTCGGCATCGCTGAGGGCGTTCGGTTAATCGTCAGAACCGGCCTCGCACACGGGCCGGGCCAGTATGTGGCGGTATTAAGTGTACTGCTCTTTTTAGCAGGCATATATTATTATATTGAAGAAATGCGGAATGCTGGGAAAAATGTTCAAGGACTTAATTCAAATGATGAAGCACAGGAAAATACGGAAACAGCCAATCTTCCGGAAGAATATCCCAAATCTGTTGTTCCCTGCTTAAGGTTTGTTCTGCATGTCTTTGGACGTACGGTCACCATCGGGCCAGAAGTCATCGCTTTTTTCCTTCTCTTACTCTATGGCCTGGTGAACAAAGCCTTGGGCTACCTGACAACTACCGCCCTGTTTATACTGCTGAGTATGTTTCTGTTTGGCGAGAGGAGCTGGTGGAAGCTTATCCTTGTCCCTATCCTGTCCGGCTTTTTTTTCTGGTACGTCTTTATCTCGTTCGCGAGAATTCCCTTGTAATCTATGCCGTTCCGCTGTCTATTCTTAAGGGAGAATCCAAATGAAGTTTTATTGTATGGAAAAAGAAGCGGTGCTGGCAGAGCTGGGCAGTTCACCGCAGGGTTTGCATTCTGATGAAGCGCGGGAACGTCAGCGGAAAGACGGAAAGAATAAACTGGATGAGCCGGCAAAAGAAACGCTTTTTCACAGATTTTTAAAAGCCTTACAGGATCCGATGATTTTTTTGCTGCTGGGCGCCGCCGCCATATCAACGGCTACCACAGTGTATCAGAACTTTATCGAAGGCGCGAATGAAAACTTTGCCGATCTGTTGATCATCCTGTTTGTCGTCGTGATTAATACGACATTAAGCATCGTACAGGAATCGAAAGCGGAGCAAGCGATCGAAGCGCTGAAAGAAATGACAGCCGCTACCAGCCGCATCCTGCGCGACGGCGAAGCCGTCACGATAAAGAGTGAAGACTTGAGCGTCGGTGATGTGGTTCTCCTGGAAGCCGGCGACGCCGTACCTGCCGACTGCCGCATCCTGGAAAGCTATTCCATGAAAGTAGAGGAAGCGGCGCTAACCGGGGAAAGCGTTCCGGTAAACAAGATCATCGACCTGTTGATGCTCCATGACAATCGCAGCGATATCCCGCTCGGCGACAGGGTCAACATGGTATATGCGGGCAGCACCGTAGTCTATGGCCGCGGGCTTGCGGCAGTCACGGCAATTGGTATGCAAACCGAGATNGGCAAAATCGCCGAAGCTTTATCCCAGGCGCAGGACGAAGAGACGCCNCTGCAGAAAAAGCTGGCCGCTCTTTCCGTAACCCTCACCAAACTCGTCCTGGCAATCTGCGTGTTCGTCTTTCTCTTTGGCATAATCCGCGATATCCTTATTTTTCCCAGTGGCGAATCGCTTTTCGGCGTCGCGCTGGATACCTTCATTATCGCTGTCGCGCTGGCTGTCGCCGCCATACCCGAGGGGCTCCCCGCGGTCACGACCATTATCCTGTCTATCGGCGTCACNGCCATGTCTAAGCGCAGGGCGCTGATCCGCAAGCTGACNGCGGTNGAAACGCTGGGTTGTACACAGATCATCTGTTCGGACAAAACAGGCACGCTGACGCANAACCGCATGACCGTTGTCGACACATTTACCGNNGNGCCGNTGCTCCTNGCNAAAGCGATGTCGCTCTGCAGTGACGCCAAGCGCGANAGGGANATGTCCGAAGCAACCGGCGAACCGACAGAGTGNGCGCTGGTCAATTACGCCCATGATATGGCGCTGTATAAAGACGAACTGGACAGAGCGTATCCCCGGGTTGGCGAGGCGCCTTTTGACTCCGGCCGTATGATGATGAGTACGATCCATAAGGAAGAAGGGCGCTTTGTCCAATATACCAAAGGCGCGTGCGAGATCCTGCTTTCGCGCAGCAGCGCTTTCTTTCAAGACGGTGAAATTTTACCGATGACAGAGGCATATAAAGAGCAGATCTTCAGTCTGGTAAAGACCTATGCCGACCGCGCCCTCAGAGTACTCGGCGCCGCTTTTCGCTATTATGACAGACTGCCGGACAGCCAGGATGCGGACAAGCTGGAGCAGGATCTGGTTTTTATCGGGTTTACCGGAATGATCGACCCTTGCCGGCCTGAAGTGTATGACGCCATCCGTGAGTGCCGTGACGCCGGGATCCGGCCTGTCATGATCACAGGGGACCATAAGGATACCGCCATAGCCATCGCTAAAGATCTGGGACTCATCACGGAAGTCTCTCAAGCGATCGAAGGCGCGGCCTTGGACTCCCTTTCCGACGCGGAGCTTCTGGAAGCCGTCGAAAAGTACAGCGTTTACGCCAGGGTTCAACCGGAACATAAGACGCGGATCGTCAGGGCCTGGAAAGCGAAGGGTATGGTCACGGCCATGACCGGCGACGGCGTCAACGACGCCCCCTCCATCAAAGCTGCCGACATTGGCATCGGCATGGGCATCACCGGCACTGCTGTGACCAAAAGCGTCTGCGATATGGTGCTGGCGGACGATAACTTTGCCACCATTGTCAACGCCGTTGAAGAAGGGAGAAAAATCTACGACAATATCCGAAAAGTCATCCAGTTCCAATTGACCACCAATTGCGCGGAAATCGTAGCGGTATTTCTTGCTTCCATGTTAGGCTTCAGACTGCTCAGCGCAGCCCATCTACTTTGGATTAATCTGGTTACCGACTCCGCCCCCGGCTTGGCGCTGGGTATGGAAAAAGCCGAAGCGGATCTGATGCAGCGGCAACCGCGGCCGGCGGAAGAAGGAATCTTTTCAGGCGGTACCGGCAGTTTCATGATCCTTCAGGGCGCCCTGATGGGCCTCCTGATCCTTTTCTCCTACTTTTTCGGTGAACGNATCGAACACGGCGCCTGGAGCTTAAAGCAAAGCGTGGATGGCATGACGATGGCCTTTTTAACAACCAATCTGATCGAAATCTTCCGGGCCTTCGGTTCCCGATCCCTGACCAATTCCATTTTTGCGATGAAAACGCACAACAAGTGGCTATGGGGCGCCTTTGTATGGACCCTTATCCTGACCTGCAGCGTGATTTTCATACCCCCTTTACGCGAACTGTTCGGATTATCCGTCATCAGCCTTCTTGAATTCTTCATCGCTTTAGTTCTGGCTTTCAGTATCATTCCGATCATTGAAGTGATAAAATATAGCAAAAGGCAAAGTGTGAAAAAGAGGGACGAAAAAGTGCCAGTTTGATGACGCTTGCGCTTTTTCATCAAAAGGAGTATGTATGAATAAGATCGCTTTATTGACTTACCCCTATCTTCAATCCTTTTTTGAAGAGGTGATAGCACCTTTTCGTGATCAATGCGATATCGATATACACACTTTTGACAAACAGCATTCGCTTTTGGACATAATCCCTTCGCTGATCAGCCAGTATCAGGGTTTATGCATATTCAGCGCATCTGCGAATCAATTTCTGCGCCAATCCTCTGTAGAACTAAAAAAACCCGTCGCATTCCTGGATAAGCATTCCGTCGACTATTTCAAGACGCTGTCCGCTATATTTATCGAAAACAGGAATGTCGATTTTTCCAGGGTCATTCTGGATACTTCCCTGATTCGTATGGACGCTGTCCGTACGCTGGAGAACCTGGCGGCCAATCTGGAACTATTTGAAGAAAATCGCATAAACTATTTAGAGGATCTCAGTCTGGATGATTTTTATAACATGGAGGACAAAATCGAAGAAAATGCCTTGGATTATTGGCGGTTGGGGAAATATGACATGATCATCTGCCGGCTTGCCAATGTCGCCGCGCTTATGGAGAAGGAAGGCATACCCTTTATGTTTGTATATCCGGAGAAATACCGGATTGAAGAATCCCTCGAAAATCTACTCAACCGGATTCGCCTGGAAAAGCAAAGGGAAGGATTGCCTGCTTCCATCATGATCTTTACCGACGGAGATATCCTGAGCGAGTATTATGAAATCAATCAGGAAAGTATCCGTATTCAGAAAGCGCTTTTGGAATTCAGCAAGAACTATACCTCCAACTTTACGATCCAGTTTGCGTCGCAGGGCTATGAAATCCTGACTTCCCATTTAGTCATACAAAGAATCACCAGTGACTTCAGTTGCTGTCAGCTCGGGTATTACCTTTTCAGTACCATCGGCTTGACTTTCCGTATTGGTTACGGTATCGGCCATGATATCGCCAGCGCCAGGATAAACGCGCTGAACGCGGGAAAGGCGGCGTCGGAATCAGGCATGAGCTGCCTCGTCAGCGAAAACGGCAATATGGTTCCTCTGCAAGCCCGCCCGTCGTCGACAGAAATCAGCGGACAAAACAGCAGCGCGTCTTATTTATCCAGCAGGACAGGCCTTTCGCCCATCACCCTCCAGCGAATCCGATCCGCTCTCGAATTCCTGGGCACCAATGAGGTAACCAATCATGAACTGGCGGAAGCGCTTCAAGTTACGGTCGCCAACGCCAACCGGTTTCTGCACTCGCTGCTGCGCAGCGGCCACGCGCTCATACTGGATACGAAAAAAAGCTCGGCCAAAGGAAGGCCCAGCCGGATTTACCGTATACAATTGTAGCGATTGAGACACCCAAACGGCATCCATTTAGCTCTCGTCAAGAACATCGATGAATAAGTGTTCGTCTTCCTGTACCAAGCCGGCGCAGGTATATCCTTCTTCCTTGAGAGTTTGTATCGTTTCCACCAATGCCGCCGTAATCTCCATCCCCGGAAAAAGTACAGGAATCCCCGGGGGATACGGCGTAACAGATCCGGCGGCAAAGCAGCCCGTCGCTTGATCGAGCCGAAGCTTCCTTCTTCTCATAAAATAAGCTTCTCTGGGCTTGACGTCAGGCTGTAAGGGCTTTTGACCGCTCCGAAACACATCGCTGACAAGTCCCCCTATATCGTTTCTCTTATCCGTATCGCCGGCAAAGGCTTTGTTGCCGGCTTTCTTTTTGTCTTTGATCTCTTTCAGCGCCCTGACCAGTCTTTCGACGTCCGCTTCGCTGTGACCGATGTTAATCATGAAAAGAACATAATCCGGCGAAGCCATCTCGACGTCGACGCCATACTCCAGCCGCAGGATATCCGCCAGGCGTAATCCCTGTATCCCTAACGCGCTCGACGACAGGGTAATTTTTCTTGGATCCGTACGATATCCTGCAGGTATTTCATCCGTCCACAAGCGGTAGTCGCCCAGGGCCCTGATTTCTGCGGCAGCCGCGTTGGCCAGTTTCTCTGTACGCCGCAGTTCCTCTATACCGTCCAGATGAAGGAAAGCCTGCCAGGCGTCCAAAGAAGCCAGGAGCAGATAAGAGGGGCTGGACGACTGCAGGAGCCGAAGCGCNTGACTCAGCTTCGTGCTGAGCGTCGGCTGATTGTTATGAAGGACAGCGGTTTGCGTAAAGCCCGCGCCCATTTTATGAATGCTATGCACGACGACATGCGCGCCATAGGCAAGGGCACTCATTATTTGCTTATCGGCAATTTCTGTGCTGCCCGCTTCGTTTCTGTTGACATACGGTAAATGCGCACCATGGGCCTCATCCACAAGCCAGCCCCAATCGGGTTGCGTTTGCAGCAAAGCCTTTTCCCATGCCAGATCAGCCGGTACGCCATGGTATGTCGGATGCACAGAAACCCAAAGCGCTTTCTCCGGCAGAACGGATTCCCGGGCAAAGTATGCCTCAGCAGCCCCTTGATCGACGCCTAATGGCAATCCCCATTGGAGATCCGCCAGGCAGGGCATGATGATCGGGCTGCTGCCGCTGAGTATCAGCCCGTTGTATATTGCCGTATGGCAATGCGCAGGCATAAACGTAGGTATCGATGCGCTGCTCATGGCTAGCATGGCCGCCTCCAAGCCTGCGGTGGCGCCATTTACTAAATAGTATACCGACCGGGATCCGGTCAGCTCCGCCAAAGCGGCCTGGCTTCTTTCGATGCTGTCGGAAGCCGCGGCAAGATTATCCAGCCCGGGCAGCTCCGTGACGTCAAGAGCAGCACCATATTTCGATAATAACGCAGCAAAATAGGAAAGCAAAGCTTTGCCTTGTTGATGCCCGGGCATATGAAAGCCCAGACGCTCCCCGCCTGCATAGCCGGCTAAGGCCTCCAGCAGCGGCATTGAGACGCTCTTTTCGGACGGATCCTCTGATGGATCATCGGATGGGGATAAAAAGAACGGATTCTTGCGCATACCGGCTTATATCACTCTTCGCCCTTCCAGGGCCTGCGCCAGCGTAGCCGCGTCGGCATGCTCCAGATTACTGCCAACGGGGATGCCGTGCGCTATCCTGGTCGCTTTGATTCCCAAGGGTTTCAGCATCCTCGCCAGGTATAAGGCCGTCGTTTCGCCTTCCACATCCGGATTCGTCGCCAGGATTACTTCCTGTACCCCGCCGGCGCCTTCTCCTTCCAGGCGTGAAAACAACTCCTTGATTTTCAAATTCTCCGGCTGGCGGCCTTCCATCGGAGAAATGGATCCGTGCAAAACATGATAGAGACCGCGATAATCCCTGGCCCTTTCAATGGAGAACACATCCGCCGTCTCCTCTACCACACAGATCGTCTGTCTCTCCCGCGTCTCATCCCGGCATACCTGGCAAGGCGTGACGTCGGTCAAGGAAAAACAGACCGGGCAAAGGGTCATGGTCTCCTTTGCGCTGACCAGCGACTCGCTGAAAGCCCGGACCTCGTCCACCGGGAGAGTTAAGACAAAAAAGGCAAGCCTTTGGGCAGTTTTGGGCCCGATCCCCGGCAGTTTGGCAAACTGCTTCATCAATTCCTGCATGACAGGCGCATGATACAAACCAGCCATAGATTAGCCCCGGAATCCTTACGTTTCCGGTTATTTTTGCCATTTCGCCGGCGGCTTTATCCTGCGCCATCCGGCAGGCTTCATTAAATGCGGCAATCAGCAAATCCTGAAGCATGTCAAGCTCCGCGGGGTCAAGAAGCTCCGGGCTGATCTCCAGCTCTTTCACCACATATTTGCAGGACATCACACAGCGAACAGCGCCGCCGCCCGCAGNGGCTTCGACGGTCATTTCCTCCAGTTCTTCCTGAAGCTTCGCGATATTCGCCTGCATCTTCTGCATCTGTTTCATCATCTTCTGTTGGTTGGCGAAACCCATCGTTAACCCTCCTCGTATTCAGCTACTCTATATGTCCCGGCCCTCACTCCAGCTTCACCACATTCCTTCCAAACAGGCGGATGGCTTTGTCGACCGGGTCCTCTTCCTGTCCGCCGCCCAGAAAGCCGCATTCCACATCGGTTTCGCAGCCGAGGATTTCCGACGCCGCTTCCTTGATTATCTCCAGATTTTCCTTTTCCTCACTGCGATTCTTGTGAAAATCACCCTTCAGCGGATCGAAATAAAGGATCAGCTTGCCTTCTTTCCTTTCCTGTCTGACGGAGGCTAATAAATACGCATGGAGAACGATTTTTTGACTTTTTATCGCCAGTAATATCCGCTCCCACTGCTGCGCAGGCAACTCCGCAGAAGCCGGGTTGCAGTCCGCCGGCAAGTTTGCCGCCGGTTCACCTGCTTCCGGTTCGCTTGCNNCCGGNTCGCTTGCCGCCGGTTCGCTTGCTGCCGTCTCGCCTGTCTCCAGCTCGCTTGCCCCCGGTTTAGGCCGGACGGGCGCCTGATCCGGCAAAACCGGCTCCTCTGTTTCTTTCGCCGGCATTGCGGGAAGCCGGTCTTCCGGCGTCATCCAGGGCGCGGTTTCCCCCTCCGCCGTCAAACGCCGGATTTGCCGCGGCGCATCGGAAAAGGAAGGCNCNGCAGAACCGGAACCCCGCACAGATTTTACGCTTTGTACACCTTTGTCCGCCCGTTCGAGCAATAATCCCGCAAAAAAGGCTTCCGCCATATAAGCGCTGTTGCCCCGATATCCGGCGCCGGCCGCAGCCTGATCCGCCAGGCTCAGTATCCGCTGAAGCCCGTCAGGCCCAAGGCTGCCGCATTGAGCAACCATCCGCCTCCGCTGATCGCCGGCTGCCACAACCAGCTCCGTATCGCTCCCGCAAAGCGCCATCAGCAGCAAATCCCGGCAGTACCCCGCAAACTCGCTCAATACCTGCTTCGGATCGAGCCCTTGGACAAAAAGGCTCTCCAACTCGTCAAAAAGAGTGCCCGCTTCGCCGGCGATAACTGCCGTAAGCAAAGAAGCCAAGGCTTCCTGCCGCACCAGGCCCAATATTTCACAGGCTTCCTCCATTCGCAATACGCCTAAAGTATAAGAAAGGCATTGATCCAGCAGGCCGATGGCGTCCCGCAGGCTTCCGTCAGCCTGGCGGATGATCAGGGATAATGCCTCCGGTTCCGCTTCACGGTTCATGCCGGCAAGGATTTCCTGCAGGCGCTGCCAGACAGCGTCCCGGGACAGCTTTTTAAAATCAAAGCGCTGGCAGCGGGAAAGCACGGTTTCCGGCATTTTCTGCGGTTCTGTCGTAGCCAAGATGAAAACCACATGCGCCGGCGGCTCTTCGAGNGTCTTCAGTAGTGCGTTAAATGCCTCCGTTGTGAGCATATGGGCTTCATCCACGATATAGACTTTATACTTTCCCGTAGCCGGCAGAAAGCCTATTTTTTCTTTGAGATCCCGGATTTCATCGATACCCCGGTTAGAGGCGGCGTCGATCTCCAGGACGTCCATGGCATTTCCCCGGGTTATACTCCTGCAGTTCTCGCATTTACCGCAAGGCTGAGCGCCTTGCCTGTCCGTGCAATTCAGCGCTTTGGCCAGAATTCTCGCGGCGCTGGTTTTTCCCGTTCCTCTGGGTCCCGCAAATAAATAAGCATGGCTGATCCGCTCCTGCAGTATCGCATTCTCCA
>WRNN01000016.1 GCA_009776595.1 Clostridiales bacterium | reverse complement strand
GGTATTGACAGAAAAATATGCGGGACGGTCAAACGAGGCGGCAAAGCAATACAATCCGCTCCGGTCTCCCTGCCAGCTTTGTGCCGCTTTCCAGCGCGCATCCACCAGCACAATGCAGAGTCCGTCGTTTTCCGGAGCAAAGAGGTTGATTTCTTCCAGCGAATAGGAAGAATAGATTGCATCCCGAAAAAAGAGATACACCTCCATGCTGGTGGGGGCTATGCTAAAAGAAACCGATTGACTGAATTCCTGCTTGATAGACAAGGTTTGTGGGGAATAGCCGATTCTGCTTAACAGCCTTTGGATCGGGTATTGGTTTTGTAATTCCGCGGATGACGTCCTCTCCGCGTTGGCGTTGAGCGCATCCGGATAGTCGTCGAAACCGGTAAAGATAAAGCTGCGAAACTCCTGGGAATTCTTTCTGCTTACCGGGCTGATTTTATACTCGTTCCTGGCGTCCCTTATCAGGAGCTGCGGCGCGCCCGGCGTGAGAACAGCCCGTGCCATCCGGGACAGGGCATTGCTATTGCCGGTAACGAGTGAGGTCAGAATCAGGGTGCCGAGGAACAGAAACAACATAATGGCAAGTAAACGGAAGATCCGCAGTATACCCTGCCGTGGTTTTTGATGTGCTACCCTGCTCCTGCTCTGATGTACCGGTTGGTATCTGGCGGAATGTGTCTGTCCGTTTCCCTGACGCGCAGTCGGCATCGTTAGGACGCTCCCCTCGGTCGCTTAAAAATTTCTGTGTGGTCACTACTTTTATGGTATAATAACATGTTATCACAATCGGAGCAAATTTTTATTTCATCCATTGGAGGGTTCAAAGGTGGAAGAACGGTATCAGCACGATGTACTGGAAGCAAAATGGCAGGCGCGCTGGGAAGAAACGGAGGCTTTCCGGATCACGGAGGATACGCAGAAACCGAAGTATTACTGCCTGGAAATGTTCCCTTATCCTTCCGGGCATTTGCACATGGGCCACGCGCGCAACTACTCCATCGGCGACGTTTTGGCCAGGTTTAAGATCATGCGGGGCTGGAACGTCCTCCACCCGATGGGTTGGGACGCGTTCGGCCTGCCCGCGGAAAACGCGGCGATTCAAAACGCCGTACACCCCTACGCCTGGACCCGGGACAACATGGATAATATGCGGCGTCAACTGAAAGGCATGGGCATCAGCTACGACTGGCGCCGTGAAGTGGCTACCTGTCAGCCGGACTATTACCGCTGGACCCAGTGGATCTTTCTGCAATTATACAAAAACGGACTTGCGTACAAAAAGCTGGGTTACGTGAACTGGTGTCCGGACTGCGCCACCGTTTTGGCCAATGAGCAGGTTGTCGACGGCGCCTGCGAACGCTGCGGCTCTATTGTGGTAAAAAAAGCGCTGGATCAATGGTATTTCAAGATAACCGACTATGCGCAGGAGCTCCTTGACAGCCTGGGAGGGCTGCCGGGCTGGCCCGAGAAAGTCAAAGTCATGCAGGAGAACTGGATCGGCAGGAGCGAAGGCGCCCAGCTGGTTTTTGAAGTCGCGGAGACCGGCGATGCGCTTCCTGTGTATACAACCAGGCCGGACACGATATTTGGCGTTACCTATATGGTTCTTGCCGCTGAGCACCCCCTGGTTGAAAAGGTCATTCAGCACAGCCCCCATGCCGATCAGGTAAGAGAGTTTGTCCGCAATGTGCAGAAGCTCAGCGACATGGATAGAACCTCCGCAGAAACAGAAAAAGAGGGCGTCTTTACCGGCGCCCATGTACGCAATCCGGCTACAGGCGAACTGACGCCTTTATGGGTGGGAAATTATGTCTTGCTGGACTACGGCACAGGCGCGGTCATGGGCGTCCCTGCCCATGACGAGCGGGACTTTGTTTTTGCGCGGAAATATGGCCTTCCGATCAAAGTCGTCATCCAGCCGCCGGGACTCCATCTGCATGAAGCGATAATGGAAAACGCTTATGTGGACGACGGCGTCATGGACAATTCCGGGCAGTTCAACGGCATTCCCAACGAAGAAGGGAAAAAGCGGATTGTGGACTGGCTGGAGCAGAAAGGCCTGGCAGAAAACCGTATTAATTTCCGTTTGCGGGACTGGCTGATTTCCCGGCAAAGATACTGGGGCGCGCCGATTCCCGTTGTCTATTGTCCCGATTGCGGCCCCCAGCCTGTCCCGGAAGATCAGCTTCCGGTGATGCTGCCCCTGGATGTGGAGTTCAGGCCGACCGGGGAATCCCCGCTGAACCATTATCCGGCTTTCTACGAAACGACCTGCCCCCGATGCGGCGCCAAAGCCAGGCGGGAAACCGATACGATGGATACCTTTGTATGCTCCTCCTGGTACTTTTTGCGCTTTGCCGATCCTCACAATGAAACGGAAGCTTTCGGACGCGCCAGGACCGATTACTGGATGAACGTAGACCAATACATCGGCGGCGTGGAGCATGCCATCCTCCACCTTATGTATGCCCGCTTTTTTGTAAAAGCCTTGCGCGATCTCGGATACGTGGGCTGTGACGAACCCTTTCAAAACCTGCTGACCCAAGGCATGGTGCTGATGCATGGCTCTAAAATGTCAAAATCCAAAGGCAATACGGTAAGCCCCGAAGACATCATCAATAAATATGGCGCCGATACCGTCCGCCTCTTCATTCTGTTTGCCGCGCCGCCGGACAGGGATCTGGAATGGAGCGAACAGGGCGTGGAAGGATCCTATCGTTTCCTCAACAGGCTTTGGCGCATCGTATACCTGTCTCTCCAAAACTGCCCTTCGCTTAAGGAAGCGGCGCCGGTTGGAAATTTAAGCGAGCTGCCGCGAAGGGAGCGCGACATTCTGTACATGCTCCATAAAACCATTAAGAAAGTAACGGATGATGTAGAAAACCGATTCAATTTCAACACGGCGGTCAGCGCGATCATGGAACTGGTCAACGCGCTATACCAATATAAAGACAGCGGTGAGACTATGCCTTCCGTGACGCGGACCTGTCTGGAAAATCTGATCCTGCTGACAGCGCCTTTCGCGCCGCATATAGCGGAGGAATTATGGACAGAAATGGGCTATGAAACCAGCGTGCACCGGGAATCCTGGCCGGTCTGGCAGGAGGAAGCCCTGGCGCGCGAGGAAATCGAGGTCGTCTTCCAGATCAACGGTAAGCTGAGAGGCCGGCTGACAGTGCCTTCCCTGATGGAGCAAAACGAAGTCGAAGAGACGATTCTCTCCATGGACAGGGCAAAAGAGGCCATTGGCGGCAGACAGGTCGTCAAGATCATCAGCGTACCGGGTAAGCTGGTCAATATCGTGGTAAAATAAGCAGTCAATGGAGGCGCCCCATGAATAGTCAACCGGAAGACCTCAGTGTATCCCGGCAGGAGCCGACGTCGATTTGGAACCTGTCCTTTATCACTCTGTTTTTCACGAATATGGCTTTCAACATGGGGCAGTTGATGAGCAATTCCCTGCTGGCTGTCTACGCGAACTCCTTCGGCGCGACAGAGACACAAATCGGCCTGGTCATCAGTACTTTCGCCCTTGCTTCCATTTCTTTTCGCTTTATCTCCGCACCGGTTATGGATACCTACAACCGGAAATACATCGTCGTTTTCTCCACCCTCATGCTGGCGATCGCGTTCTGGGGATTCAGCATATCCCAAAGCGTCCCCATGCTGATCGCCTTCCGCCTCGTGCAAGGCTGCGGCATGGCGTTTGGCAACGCCTGCTGCCTGGCCATGGTTGCCGATATGCTCCCCAAGGATAAATACTCCAGCGGCATCGGATATTATTCCCTGGCACAGGTGATATCCTCGGCCATCGGACCTTCTATCGGCCTTTGGCTGGTGGATATGACCGGATTCGGCATGACTTTTACCATCAACGCGGGCATCATGCTCCTCGCCGCTTTTCTTGCTTTTCAGATCAAACTCGATTTCAAGCGAGGTAAAAAGCTCATATTAAAGTTTGACAATATCATCGCCAGAGAAGCTCTGTTACCTTCATGCATATTGCTCTTTCTGCTTACCGGCGGCTCGGTAGGTTCCTTTCTGATCGTATACGCCGCCAGCCGGGGTGTGACCGCCTACATTGGTTTCTACTTTACCGTCAGCGCGCTCACCATGCTGATCACCCGGCCGCTTATCGGAAGGCTGACGGATAAAGTCGGTCTGGTCTATGTGTGCATACCCGCTTTGTTCAGCAATATCATCGCCTTTATCATCATCAGCAACTCCAGCGCGCTCTGGAGCTTCTTTCTGGCTTCCTTTATCGGCGCTTTCGGATTGGGCGCCTGCCAGCCGGCTTTCCAGGCTTTAAGCATGAAATCGGTTCCGAAAGAGAGGCGGGGCGCCGCCAGCAGCACAAACTTTATCGGGATGGACATCGGTTCCATGATCGGTCCCATGCTTGCCGGAAGTTTAGCCCAATCCCTGGGCTATGTCAGCATGTGGCGCATCATGACGATCCCCTTATTCATGGCCATCCTGCTCCTCTTTTTGACGAGAAAAAAGGTTATGCGGATTGAAGAAAACTTCGTGAAAAATCAGGCATAATCGTGATGCATTCGTCACCGGCGCTGCGGAATAGCAGCGCCGCTTTCGATTAGCGGCGCGGTTCACCTTACAACAATTCTTTTCTCAGGACGGCGTCATCCTTCACGCTCAGATAACCGGGCGGCACATCCAAAGGCGTGACAGCGCCCCGCCGCCCTTCTTNANNCATACGCCANGCGGCCCTGCAATAGCTTAACATGATGCCGGCAGTAAATTCCGGATTGGATTCCAGCCCGAGGCTGAATTCCATCAGCTGCCGGTTTATGTTTTCCCTCGTAAAGCCGGAACGTATCACGTGACCGCCGTGGGGCATGGCGTTATGCTTCGTTTCGAAGGTTTCCATGTCAATGAAGCTTACTTCTGTATCGTACGGAGCGAAATAATTCGGCAGCGAAACGATCTGCGCTCTTACTGCTTCCGGATCCGCTCCCTCCTGCAACACCACATAGCAATCACGCTTGTGCATCTGACGGGGGCTGAAGTCTTTTTGCTCCCCTGCCCTCGCTTCTTCCAGCGTGGCGTCGATGGGGATGGTATAGGATCGGGCGATCCGGACGCCCGGTATGCGCTTGATCGCTTCGCCGTGGCCCTGGCTTACGCCATAGCCCCAGAAGGTGTTCGTCTTTCCCGCGGGCAGCGACGCTTCCATCACCGCCCGCATAACGGAAAACAAACCGGGATCCCAGCCGGCGCCGATCATGGCGATTTTGTCCGACTGCCTGGCTGCCGCGTCTACGGAGGCGAAGTAGTCCGGCACCTTCGCGTGGGTGTCGAAGGTATCCACCGTATGAAACAGTTTGACAACCTCGGGCGTTTGCAGCGGCAAATCCACCGAAGAACCAATACAAAGAAACATGAAATCGATCTTGCCGATAAAGGCTTTCATTTCTTCCACTTGCGTCTGGCTTCGCTTTGCGAAAATCTCCACAAGTTCAAAGTCCGGATTTTGCCTGATCGCCAGTTCCGCCCCTTTGCCAAGATTGCCGTAACCGACGATCCCTACTCTGATTCTCTCATTCATATATAGGTTAATCCTTTCCTTTCTCGATTCTTCATTTCGGGGTTCTTCATTTTACATCACAGATTCATTTCTTGATTCTTTTATCGTCCCTTTTCTCATGGCGGATGACTTCTTTGCTGACCACTTCGACCGCGGCTTTCACGATGCTATCCCGTATTTCCCCGGAACCGCCCATCAAGCTGCCTGCCAAATAAGCCGTTCCCAACGCGATATACGGATGCTTCACCATGTATTCCTTCAGGGAGAGGCTTTCCGCCTGCCCGGAAAGGCGTTCCTTAGCCGAACGCAGCGCTTCACCGGTTTGCTCCAGGTTTACTTGAGGTTCTTTCTGCTGATCCATAAGAAGACCACTCCTCCCGCGATTGCTACGACAGAGGCTGTTAATCCCGCCGCTACAGGGCCGATCAGAAGAGAAACGGCGGTGAAGCAGGTCCAGGCCAACAAAAGCAGCCCCGCGACTAATAAGATAAGAGCCATAAGAAACCAGCCCAGACCCTTGACGGTCTTTGCTGTATGCAGTTTGAGCAGAGCAAGCTCTTTTTCCGCAATTTCAAGGATTGTGAGAAAATAGGCCGTGATCTTCTCTGCGGCTGTTTCTTCTTTTTTGTTTTCTTCCTGCCGCTCCTGCATCATTTGCCGCTCATCCTGCGACTGGTCAGATAGCCGGCCCCGAACGCTGCCAACAGCATAGGAACAGGGTTTTCCTCCATTTGTTTACTCAAGAACGCGGTGACCTTCTCCGTTCCCGGGCTCAGATTTTCTTTCGCCTGTTCAGCAGCCGAACGGAGCATTTCCGTAATTTCTTCAAGCGATTTTATACCGCCCCGCTCCCCGTCTTCCGGCGCGCCTGGCCTGATCTCAACCAGGGAATCCCGCAATATCTTGTTTTCCGCCCGAAGGTTCTCCAATTCATTCATCAGGGCGTCATCCAATGTGGCCCACCCCCCAAAGCGTATTAAGCCGTTTAAGGCCCTGCGAATACACTATATCATACATCCATAGCACTATACCAGAGAACCGTACAACTATATGACGAAACTCCTGCTCCTGCCGCAGCCCGGGCAAACATGCCGCCCGCCGCCTGCCGCGCCGGCACGGTACTTTGATCTTCAGCTTTTTTGTAAGGGCGCCCGGAACAAGGCCAGTACGGCGTCCTTTGCTTTGTCCGGCGCAATCGCCCAAGCGCCTCCGTCGGGCAGCGCAAAATAGCCTTCCCAGCGTATATGCAAAGCGTCCAGCGCTTCCGCGACCAGCTCCGGGTGCAGGCCGGAGTCCGGATCCCATTGGAGCGAGACAACGCCAACATCCTCGAGCCGGCACAGCTCCTTCAATTCTTCCGCTTTGCCCGGCTCCACTATGGCGGCGCTTCCTCCCGTGTCCGCCTTGTAAAACCATGTATTGCAGGAAGCCGCGCGCAATCGCTGCTCCGGATCCCGCGCCGCTTGCGCCAGGATCATATCGCTCATCAGGGAGATGCCGTATAAGCCTCCCGGCGCTTCGCCTTTTTTCCCGACCAGGGTTCCCGGCTCATCGTCAAAGGTGGAGCGTACCCAGAAAGGCCGGTCAAATTTGATCGCCGCGCTCACCGCGCGGGGATGGACTACCTTGGCGCCCGTCATAGCCAACACATACATCGGTGAAAAATCAATAGAACTCAAAAAAGGCGCCGAAGGGACAAGGCGGGGATCGGTAAAGGCTATCCCGGGAACATCCGTATAAATCTCGACGCCATCCGCCTCCAAAGCGCCGCCCAGGACGATAGCGGTGATATCGCTGCCGCCCCTGCCCAAGGTAACCAGGTCCATCTTATCACTGTAGCCCTGAAATCCGGTGACGACCGCTACAGACCCTCCGGCAATAACTTCCTTAATATAAGAAGCGTCCACATCCTGGACAATCCCGTCTGTAAAGTGATCGTCCGTATGTATCCCGGCTTGCAGGCCGGTTATGGGAATCGCCGGATAGCCGCATGCGCTGAGATCCTCCGCCACCAGGCAGGTCGCGATGACTTCGCCGCATCCGGCCAGCAGATCCTTCGTTCTGGCGGAAGGGCGCGGAGATACGTCGCTNAGCATATCCAGGAAGGTATCCGTGGCGTAGGGATCGCCCCGCCGGCCCATGGCGGATACAACGACGACAACGTCATTGCCCGCGTTTTTTTCATCCATGATTTTTTTCAGCACCTGCTGCCTTCGTTCTTTTGTGCTGACGGAAGTCCCGCCAAATTTCTTCACAATCAATGCCATCGGCTTATCTCCAATCCTTTCGGCAGCCGGAGTGCTGCCNGCTNATGAGAATGTCCCTACCAGGCGGACATGCGTCCGCGCCAAACGGACGNTTNCCTGTAGTATCTTCAAGATTATACGCTATTTCGCTCAATTGTCAATAAGCACTTCAAGAACTTCAAGGACAAGACCGGATCATGCGATCCGGTCGTTTTGTCCTGCTTTGCTATTACCGGGGCTGCGCCGCTTCAGGGCCTGCTTAAGGCAGAGGGCTGGCGTCCGGCAGGCACGGCGCTATACGCAGGATAAGCATGACGAAAAAGCCCCTTCATGATTCTCATCATAGGGGCTTGAAGAAGTTCTACTCGTCCGGAAAGTCTTTGTTCTTTAGAAAGGGCGGCAGGTCGTCGTTCTGCCTGATGATACTGCTTGCCGATCGAAGGGGGGAATTCTGGCTTCGCGTATCTTTGTTGAACACATTCTCCAGCTCGATCGAGCTTATCTCGCCTGTCCTTGCCTTCACCTGCGTCCTGCCCGGCTGTATACCCGGACCTTTGACTTCCTTCCGGTTCTTAGCGGGTCCGAAGTCGGTGGCGATCACGGTGATCCGGATATTCTCTCCCAAACTCTCATCGATAGCCTGTCCCCAGAAGACCTCCGCTTCCGGATCCGCAGCTTCGGTAATCAGATTCGCCGCTTCATTCACTTCGGTTAAGGTAATATTGGCGTCGCCGGTCACGCTCAGCAGCACTTTTTTGGCGCCGTCTATCGGTATCTCCAGCAAGGGGCTGGAGATTGCCGCTTGCGCCGCCTGGGTAGCCCGTTTTTCGCCGTTTGCCTGTCCGATCCCCATCAGCGCCGCGCCGCCGTCCTTCATGACGGTGCTGATATCGGCAAAGTCCAGATTCACATCGCCCGGTAAAGTCACCANGCCCGTGATACTCTGTACGCCTTGCATTAACACTTCGTCCGCTAACAGAAAAGCTTCGGTCATNGTGGTGTTTTTGTCTACGATCTGAAGAAGCTTCTCATTGGGAATCGTGATCAAAGCGTCCACATGCTCCCGCAGTTTTTCTATCCCCTCGTCCGCCTGACGGGTTCTCTTCTTCCCTTCGAACAGAAACGGGCGGGTTACGATACCGACTGTCAGGACGCCCTGCTCTTTCGCGATCTGGGCAATAATCGGCGCCGCTCCCGTGCCGGTGCCGCCGCCCATGCCCGCTGTTACAAAAAGCATATCGCTTCCTTTGATCATCGCGGAGATATCATCCCGGCTTTCTTCGGCTGCCTTTTCGCCTATATCCGGCCTGCCGCCCGCGCCAAGGTTTCTGGTCAGTTTTGGCCCCAATTGGACGCGATAATCTGCGGGTGATTGTTCCAGCGCCTGACCGTCGGTATTTAAGGCGACAAACTCGACGCCCTTCAGCCCGCAGGCAATCATGCGCTTGATGGCGTTGCCTCCTCCGCCACCCACACCCATTACCTTGATTATCTCACGCCTTGTGTTATTCTCAATCTCAAACTCCAATGCCAAAGTAATCCCCCGCTTCCTCCAGGATTTCTCCGATTTTCAATGGCTCACATCCGCGTCGCGTCAATCTTATAACATTCCACAATCGATCAGTATAATCCTCCTGATCAGAGAATATATTTGGTATGCCTATACGCTGCCCCCTACTGTGGCTTAATCCACTTCAGGGTGATCTGCGTATCGTAGCGTATGTCCACATACTGCAGGGTATCCGCGTTGTATCTCTCCGCGTTTTTAATCAACAGTTCCTCATAGCATTTGAGCTTTCTGTCCAGATCCTCCGGCTGTCCGAAGAGCACCGGCAGTCCGTCCCTGTTGATCAGCGCCAGTTTTTCCGCCGAGGGCGCGTCAAACTCCGCAATGCCCTCCAGAAAAAAGGGATCCAGCTGCTGAATCAGGTCCAATGCGGCCCTGACGCCTTTATCCTCCGAGCGCTCGCCCGGCAAAAGCTGTATCGCCTCGCTGCTGCAGCGGATATGGGGCAGTTCCCAGCTTTCCGCAGTGATGGCGGCAACCTCCAGTAAGCAATATCCATTTTCATCCATCACCAGATGTCGATCATCGGCGTTGATGAGCGCCAGAGGCGTCCGTTCGGTNATNCGGATCTCTACCTTGTCCGGAAAGACGCGGGACAGTTCGACCTCCCTGACATAGGGAAGCGACAGGAGTTGCATCACTGCCTGCGCCCGGGAAATTTTAAGCAGGTTTGTCCCTATGCGCAGACCGGACGCCGCGATAATCTCGTCTCTGCTGACCACTGTGTTTCCGGTAATCCGTATTTCCGACAGATCAAAGAAGGAAGAATTGGCAAATGTATAACCGCCAAAACCGGCCAGGCAGATTAACAAAAGTCCCGCGACGGTAAGGAAAACCCGCTTAAGCCGGCGTAATCTGAGCCTGTACATGAAGCTTGTCTGGTTGTGCGTTACCATGTCAGCCCACTCCCGGATGCAATCGCAGTCGGTACTATCATTATGATAATTTATCCTTTCCCATTTGTCCAGTAGTTTGCGCCGGCAGTCACAGAAATCAATTCCAATACACGATTTCGTTTTCTAACAAAACGCCGGATTTCTCCCGGACAACCTGTCTGGCAATTTCCATAAGCTGCCTGACGTCCTCCGCTTTTGCGCCGCCCAGGTTAACGATAAAATTAGCGTGTTTGGGCGATATTTGCGCATTCCCGATCCGCAGGCCCTTCAGTCCGGCCCGGTCGATATAGCGGCCGGCGCCTTCTCCTGCCGGATTTCGAAATACGCTGCCGCCGCTTGGCAGCTCCAGAGGCTGCTTTTGCCGGCGGGTATCCAGGTGCTCCCTGATCAATGCCAGGCTTTCCTCCCGGTCCCCCCGACTCAGCCTCAGCTCTGCGCCGAGAATCAGCAGCCCGGCGGAGCGAAGATTGCTGCTGCGATAGCCGAATGCCGCCTCCGCGGAATCCATCTCCCGGCTATTCGCCCTGGCGTCCATAACCCGGACGAATAGAGTCAAATCCGAGATTTGCCCGCCGAAGGCGCCGGCGTTCATCGCCACCGCACCGCCAAGGGATCCGGGTATACCGGCGGCAAACTCCAGGCCGCTATAGCCTTGCTGAGCGGCGCTTTCCGCCAGCCATGCCAGAGACAGTCCCGCGCCTGCCCGCAGGATCACGCCGGAGGCATTGTCCGGCGCCCATTCCAGCGTATTGAGTTTCCCGGTTTGGATCACCAGTTCTTCCAGTCCTTCATCGGCTGCCAGCAGATTCGTGCCGGCGCCCAGGAAGCGGAGTGGGCAGCCAATGCCGGCGCAATGCCGCAGCAAAGCGGCTGTTTTTGCTTCATCCTCCGGCCAGACCATCAATCTGGCGGGACCGCCGATCCTCCAGGAAGTATGCTCCGCGAGGGGCGCCATAGCCTGCCATGCCCCTATCCTGTTTTCCTCAATCCATTCTTCCAGTTCCAGCCAGTTCATGGGTTTTTCCTTTACTTCTTCTTTCCCGCTAATTGCTGAAGCAACATTTCCCCGGCCTTCCTTATGTTCCCCGCGCCTAAGGTCAAAACCAGATCTCCCCGGGTAAGCAGCGCTTCGGTAAGGCTGCAGGCTTCTTCGAAATTTGCGGCCATTTTCGGCGCTTTGCCCCGGTTCTTTGCCACTTCGGCGGCGATTAGGCCCGTGTCCACACCGGCTATGGGTTCTTCTCCCGCGCTGTAGACAGGCAGCAGAATCAGCTCGTCCGCGCCGGCGAAAGCCGTCCCGAAGCCTTCCGTCAAGAGCCTGGTCCTGGTATAACGATGGGGCTGAAACAGCACAATGATGCGCCGGGCGCCGATTTGTCCTATCGCTTCCAGCGTCGTGCGGATCTCGGTGGGATGATGGCCGTAATCATCATATATCTTCACTTCCTCCGCCTCTCCTATGAACTCCAGGCGTCGCTGCGCGCCGCTGTACTCCGCCAGCACCCGGNTCATTTCACTGAAGGACAGGCCGCATTCCGCGGCTGCCGCCATAGCGCCCAAGGCATTCAGCAAATTATGTCTGCCGAGCACCTGTAAGTTCAGTCTGCCTACCGGTTCTCCGCGCCAGAGAACCTCCGCCTGCGCTCTACCCCCGTCGAAACGGATCTCCCCGGCACGCAGGTCGGCCTCCGGCGCTGTACCGTAAGTGATGATCCGGTCATGACAGATAGCGGTCCTGAGACGGCCAAGGCCGGGATCGTCCAAACAAAGGATAGCTTTCCCTGTCTCAGGCACCTTATTGATAAAGCGAACAAAGGCTTCATCAATTTTGTCCCTGCTTCCGTAGTAATCCAAGTGATCGTCTTCCACATTGGTCACCAGGGCTATTTCGGGAGATAGTTCCAGAAAGGAACCGTCCGACTCATCCGCTTCGGCTACCAGATATTCGCCGGCGCCCCATTTTCCGTTTGTCTGCAGATTCCCGATATACGCGCCGATAAAGAAAGC
>WRNN01000015.1 GCA_009776595.1 Clostridiales bacterium | reverse complement strand
CCCGATACGCCCGGGGGATATGCGCAAACGATATGGCAGGCGCTGAAAGAGGAATTTGAACAATATCCCTTTCCCATGCCGCGCCGCATTTCCGTTGAACCGGGACGGGCTATCGTCGGCAGCGCGGGGACAACGCTCTATACAGTCGGATCGGTAAAAGGCGCGCCGCATATGCGCAGGTATGTTACGATAGACGGNGGCATGACAGACAATCCCCGCCCGGCGCTATACCAGGCGAAGTATGAAATGTGCCTGGCGAATAAAATGTCCGCTCCCGACGAAATCATTGCTTCCCTCGCCGGCAGATGCTGTGAAGAGTCCAGCGACGTTCTGATTTGGGACGCGCCCATGCCCCTGGCGGTACCCGGTGATATCGTGGCGGTACCTTGTACCGGCGCGTATCATTACGCCATGTCCAGNAACTATAACCGCATAGGCAGGCCGGCGATCGTGCTGGTTTCGAAAGGGGAGGCGCATGGGATTGTGAAACGCGAAGACTATGCGGATATCACGCGAAACGACCTGATCCCGGCGCATTTACTGACCTGAGCAGCCGCCCATNGCCATACGAATCGAAAGGATAGATTGTCTTTGTTTAATTTTGATCTTGTTGATATTCTCAGCCGCTTCCTGTTTCGTATACCGGCTATCGTCCTGTCGTTGTCGGTACATGAGTTCTCCCATGCGTTTTCCGCTTATCAACTGGGGGACAATACCGCAAAAAATATGGGCCGGCTTACCCTGAATCCGATACGGCATCTTGACCCGGTTGGTTTTATCTGTCTGTGCTTTATGAATTTCGGCTGGGCAAAGCCGGTGCCGGTGAATCCCTATGCCTTTCGTTCAGTCGACGAAAAGACAGGCATGCTCCTGACCGCTTTGGCCGGACCTATGTCCAATATCCTGCTGAGCTTTATCAGCGTCGGCTTTCTGGTGCTCCTGCCTTCAAGGCTGCTGTATGCTTCTTATTGGTTACGTACGTTCATCAATTATATGGTCTGGATTAACGCAAGCCTCGCTTTTTTTAACTTGATCCCTGTTCCGCCGCTGGACGGGTCAAAAATCCTCTTCGGCATACTGCCGGACAGATGGTACCATGCCTCGCAGATCCTGGAACAATACGGCTTTGTCTTTTTGATGATTCTGCTGGTAGGCAGAATCCCCGAAATGATCCTGGGTCCGCTTTCCAGCGGGCTGATTAGCGGCTTNGCCTGGTTTTTCGAACTTTTTGTATAATCATTTTATNGATTCGGAGGAAAGGCTTATGGCAGAAAAAAAGAGCATTATCCTGAGCGGTATGCGGCCCACCGGCCAATTGCATATCGGGCATCTGAGCGTCCTGGAGAACTGGGCCGCGCTGCAAAGCGATTACGAGTGCTTCTATATGGTCGCCGACTGGCATGCCTTAACCAGCGACTATGACGATACGCGGCGTCTGGCCGGCTATCGCCAAACCATGCTGCTGGATTGGCTGGCAGCGGGGCTGGATCCGGCAAAGGCGTCTCTGTTTGTCCAGTCTCACATCAAAGCCCATGCGGAGTTAACCCTGCTTTTGGGTATGAATGTCCCTCTGTCCTGGCTGGAGCGCGTGCCCACTTATAAAGATCAAATTCAACAGTTTGCCAAACAGGGGAAAGACCTGAGTACCTATGGCTTTCTTGGATATCCTCTCTTAATGGCGGCGGATATCCTGCTATACCGGGCCAATCTGGTGCCTGTCGGAGAGGACCAGGGGGCGCATCTGGAGTTCTCCCGGGAGCTGGTTCGCCGCTTTCGCCATTTGTATAACACGGACGTCTTCCCGGAGCCCATGCCAAAATACGCGAAAGTGGCGTCGCTGCCCGGCACGGACGGCAGAAAAATGAGCAAGAGCTACCACAATGATATTTCCCTCTGCGCAAGTACAAAAGAAATCGCCGAAAAGGTAACCAGCATGATCACGGATCCGGCCAGAATCAGAAAAGCGGATCCCGGTCATCCCGACATATGTATTGTTTATCAATATCAATCCATATATAATGAAGCAGAAGAGGCGGAGATAAGGGAAGCCTGCTGTGCGGGGCAAATCGGCTGCGTGGAGTGTAAGAAAAAGTTGAGCGCCATTTTGGACGCCAAGCTGGCCCCCATACGGGAGCGGCGGGAGAGCTATGCGCAGGAACCGGAACGCCTGGAAGAGATTCTGCGCGAAGGCGACGAGAACGCGAAGCGCGCGGCGGAGGAAACGATGGTCCTGGTCAGGCAGGCAATGCAGATATAATGCTCCGTAACATCCAAAAGTTAGTGGTGAATACATGAGCTATCAAGTTGTTTTGCCGATATTTGAAGGGCCCCTGGATCTTCTTCTGAACCTGATTGATGTTCATGAGCTGGATATCTATGATATTCCCATAGCCTTTATAACCGGCCAATATATGGATTACCTGAGGAGGGCGGAGGAAATCGATCTGAACCTTTCCGGGGAATTCCTGGTAATGGCCGGTACTTTGTTGGTCATCAAAGCGAAAATGCTCCTGCCTCCGCGAGCGTCGGAGGAGGAATCTGACGACGGCGCGGAGGATCCGAGAGATGAGCTGGTGGAGAAACTCCTGGCGTATCGGCTATACAAAGAAAATGCGCAGGAGCTGCAAAAAATGGAAAGCAGCAGAACGAAAATCTACTTTCGGGAAGTAAACGAGAGCCATTTGTTTTCTTTATTCCCCCAGCCCAATCCGGTGGGCAATTTGAAAGCGGAGGATTTATACCATTCTTTCCGGGAAGTCATGCGTCTGATGTCCGCGCGGGGACAGGTGATCACCGTTCGGAGAGACGACATGAGCGTCAACAGTAAAATGGCTTATCTGATGCAAATCCTTTCCCGGCAGCCGGGCGGGATTCGCTTTAAGCAATTATTCGCCGCGTGTGAGGATGCGATGGAAGCCGTCACGACATTTCTCGCGCTTCTCGAGCTGCTCTCGAAAGGGCTGGTTTGGGTTCGCCAGAAGAAATTATTCGGCGATATTTTTGTCAGTGCGATCCAAGCGCCGGAAAAGGAGGGGGCCGGGATTTGATTTTGTACCAACAGGAAATAAAGGAACTGCTGGAAGCTTTATTTCTTTGTTCCAACGAACCCCTTACTTTGGCGGCACTGGTCGACATCACCGGATATGAGACGGAAGATATCCTGGAAACGCTGGATCAACTGCAGCAAGACTATCTTCAGCAAGGCCGGGGTTTCGAAATCTGCGAAATCGCCGGCGGATGGATGTTTTCGACCTTTCCCAAGCACGCGCCCTATATCGAAAAACTGGTGAAACCGAAACTATCCAGCCTTTCGCAGGCTTCTTTGGAAGTATTATCCATCATCGCCTACAGGCAGCCGATAACCAGAGGGGAGATGGAGGAAATCCGTGGCGTAAATTGTGATTCCTCCGTCAATACGCTATTGGATAGAGGGCTTATCCGGGAAGCGGGGCGCAAGAACGTACCGGGAAAGCCGATTCTGTTTGAAACGACGACCGACTTTCTGAAGTATTTTGGTCTGACGTCTTTGAAGGATTTGCCACAGCTTCCGGATAAAAATGAAGGGGACGCCGGCGCCGCCATAGCCGGCACAGAACTGTAGCGAAAAGAGGCTTGGCGCTTTGGAACGATTGCATAAATATATTGCCCGCTGCGGTATCGCTTCCCGGCGGCGGGCGGAGGAGCTGATCCGGGAGGGCAAAGTGACGGTCAATCACAAGACGGTTACCGGTATGGGCGTTTTACTTGATCCGGATAAGGATCTGGTGCATGTGGACGGCAGGCGTGTTACGGTAAAGCGTAATCTGAGCTATATCCTGCTCTATAAACCTGCCGGCGTTGTGTCTACCTGCGACGACCCTCAAGGCAGAAAGACCGTACTGGATTTTCTGCCGGACAAAGACAGGCTCTTTCCTGTCGGGCGTCTGGACTACTTAACAGAAGGCTTGTTGCTGCTTACCGACGACGGAGAGCTGGCAAACAGGCTGACCCATCCGGGCTACGCCGTTCCCAAGACCTACCTGGTGGAAACCGGCGGTTATCTCAGCGGGGAAAAAATCGAGTCTTTGAGGAAAGGCGTCCGGCTGGAAGATGGTATAACCAAGCCGGCAAAAGTGAAGACGGTATATGCCGGCGCGAAAGCCAGTCGGTTTTTTCTTACGCTGACAGAAGGCAGGAACCGCCAGGTGCGGCGGATGTGTGAAGCGCTTGGTTTATCTGTAACCTATCTGTGCCGGACCAAGATGGGTTTTCTCACCTTGGAAGGCTTATCGCCCGGTGCATACAGGCGTCTGGATCCCGCGGAAACAGCGCGGCTAAAGCGCCTGTATAATCCTTGCAATTTCTGATCAAAAATGGTAATATGAGCAAACAAAAGGCACTAAGGCAGGCGCGCGCATGGAATATGGTTCGAAGAAGATCGCATCGGCGGCAATCCAATTGGCCTTGACAGACACAAGAGAAGAGGAGCAAGCCCAAAAGAAGGAACTGGCGTCTATGGGTATCCGGGCAGTCGCGGTTGATTACGGCGGCGATTTTGCCGTGTCCGCGAAAAAAATTATAGAACGCGCGATTGTCGCCGCAAAGCGCGAAGGCGTGATCAAAGAGAATCATTACGACGAAGGCGCCGTTGCCGGGGCGACCAAGGAAGCATTGGGGCAGCTTCTGAATAAAGCCTTTGGCTTGAATGTCGGCGGCAAACTCGCCATTGCCCGGGGCGGCGATCATATCGTGGTTTGCCTGTTTCTTGGCATCGGCCTTCTTCATCTGAATGAAGTAGCCATCGGGCTGGGCCATCGTGTCGCGCCGGATTTCCTGGTTAAGGAGGGATCCGTATCCAGGTAAGCATCGACGGACCGGCAGGCGCGGGCAAAAGCACGATCGCAAAGGCCCTCGCACAGAAGCTGGGCTTTATTCATATTGATACCGGCGCGATGTATAGGGCGGTAACCTGGCTTGCCCTGCGCGAAAAGATGAGCCTTGAAGACGAAGAAGGGCTGATCCGTTTAGCAAGAAACGCGGATATCCGCATGGTCCATGACGAATCCGGGACCATACAGATGATTGACGGTCAAGGAAGAAATCTTACGGAAGAAATTCGAAGCCGGCAAGTGAATGCCGCGGTTTCGCAGGTAGCGGCCATAGCCGGCGTCAGAGAAGCCCTGGTGGATATCCAGCGAAAGATGGCGGAAAATCAAAATGTGATCATGGACGGCAGGGATATCGGTACAGTGGTATTGCCCCATGCGGAATGCAAAATCTATTTGACCGCCACAGCAGAGGAGAGAGCCAGGAGGCGAAAAAAAGAAAGAGAAGGGAAGGATCAGGATCGAACGCTGGAAGAAATTGCTATAGAAATCCGAAAGCGGGACGAGGAAGATATGCGCCGGACACACAGCCCATTACGGAAGGCGGAAGACAGCATCGTTTTGGATACGACGGCGCTCAGCTTTCAGGAAGCGGTAGAAGCCGCCGCAGAGATTGTTCTGGCCTCCAAGGGAGTATCGCGTTAGTGATTCACACACAAAATACAAACCCGAGGTAATATAGCATGTTTTATCAGTTTTTTTCCCGTATCTTTGCGCCATATATCGTTTTACCCTTTCTCAGATTATTTAACAGGGTGAAAATTTACGGAAGGGAGCATATCCCCGCGGATGGACCGGTCGTCATTATTGCCAATCATATCAGCAGTTGGGATCCGGTGTTTCTCTATTGCCTGATCAGAAGGCGCGCGTATTTTATGGCAAAGGCTGAATTGTTTCAGATTCCGCCGCTCAGATTGTTGTTTCGCTATATATGCGTTTTCCCTGTTACGCGCGATGCCGTGGATCGCAAAGCCATACGGACAGCCTTGAAAGTATTGGAGGAAGGGCATATCCTGGCGATATTTCCCGAAGGCAGCCGGAGCAAGACCGGCGAACTACAGCCCTTTAAGGCGGGCGCTTCCCTTTTTGCCCACCATTCCAAGGCGACGGTGATCCCGGTGTTGTTTGAGAATACGCAGAATGCATTCCCCAATTCGATCTGGCAGAAGATCCGGATCACATTCGGAAAGCCGGTGGACCTTTCCATGTATCAAGACCAAAAAGCAAATTCGGCGTTATTTGCGACGATGTCGGAGACACTCAGGCAAAGCCTTGAGAATTTACAGGCAGAGAAAGAGTTCCGCTGAAAGGGGGACAAGGGGGGCGAAATCCATTGCAGGTTTTCCTGGCGGAGAACGCAGGGATGTGCTATGGCGTGAAACGCGCCTTGGATTTGGCGCGAAAAGCGGCAGAAGAAGAAAAAAACAAGACTAGGAAAATTTATACGGTCGGGCAGTTGGTACATAACCGGCAGGNATCCGCTTATTTATCCGGCTTGGGAATTAAGGAAATTGAAGATCAGGATGTAGATNGCTTAGTAGATACCGATAGCATATTTATTTTTCCCAGTCATGGAAAAGGACCGTTGATTTATGATATAGTAAGAGAGAAAAACAGTACGATTCTTGACGCTGTATGCCCCTTTGTGCGGCAGTCGCTGCAGAGGGCCCTTGAAGCCCGTGAGAAAGGTTATTATATACTTATTTATGGTGATAAGGGACATACGGAAGTGATCGGCTACAACGAATGGCTTGACGGAGATTGTCTGGTAGTCAGGGACTATGCCACAGAGCTTGCAAACCGGGTTTTNCCGGAGAAACTGGCTGTATTGGCGCAAACGACTGCGGATCCGGATGNTTTCGCAAGCTTTACGGCGTGGCTTCAGGATAAAGGTTACCGGCTGCTGGTGATAGACTCCCTTTGCAGGGTGACCGGNGAACGCAGGGATACAGCGAAAGAATTGGCGGCTCGTGTGGACGTAATGCTGGTGATTGGAGGGAAAAACAGCGCAAATACCTATANTCTGACCGAATACTGCAGAAGGGTTACAGAGAGGACACATTGGATCGAGACAGTCAACGATATGGACGTCAAGTGGCTTGAGGGGGCCGGATCAGTTGGTATCACAGCGGGAGCTTCTACTCCCGAGTGGATAATCAAGGAGGTTGTTGACATGATGGAAGAGTTCAAAGATGTGGATCAAGAAATGGAACAAGAGGTGTTCCAGGAAATGGAAGCTGTCGTGCAGATGGAATGTCAACCGGAGTCTGCACTGCAGGACGAGGCTTTGCAGGAAACTGTAACGCAGGATGAAACCGAGGCGGAAGCTATGCTTCAGGATGCGTCTGAACCGGAATCTGTACAAGAGGATGAGGCTGAGCCGGATGTGGTAACGGCAGAAGAAGCTGAACCGGAAGCAGTGACCGGGCCGCTGGAAGAAACCGAGGCAGAGGACGCCCTGCAGGAAGAGGCTGAAGGGGTAAATGTGTTACAGGAGGAAAGCGAGCCGGAAGCGGAGGAAGAGATCGAATCAGACGAAGATGCTGAATCGCGCTTTTCTGAGGCGGAAATCACTTTTCTTGAGTTCCATCCAGGGGATTTGATTAAGGGAACCGTAGTGAAAATTTCTTCTGACGAAGTGCTGGTCGATATCGGCTATAAGTCGGAAGGCATTATCCCTGTCTTTGAACTGGCTTTTACCAAGGTGGATCCCTATTCCGTCGTCAGCGTAGGCGACGAGATCCAAGTGGAAATCGTGAAGACGGATCGGGACGGGAACTTTATTCTTTCCCGCAAGAATGCCTTGTTTGAAGAAAAAATCAATCTCCTGGAAGAATTATTTAAGACAGGGGAACCGATTGAAGCGACGGTCATCGACGTTGTCAAAGGCGGCTTGCTGGTGGACGTCGGTATGCGCGGCTTTGTACCCGCTTCCCATGTTGAACGGGGATTTGTCAAAGATCTGAACGAGTACCTGAATAAGTCCCTGAACTTCAAAATATTGGAACTCAACCGCTCCAGCCGGAAAGTGATACTGTCCCGTAAAGCATTGCTCGAAGAAGAGTACCAAAAGATGAAGGAAAGCTTTTGGAGCAGTATAGAAGAAGGACAGACCAGAAAAGGCGTCGTTAAACGTCTGACGGATTTTGGCGCGTTCGTGGATATTGGCGGCTGTGACGGCCTTCTTCATGTCTCGGAAATGGGATGGGGCAAGGTTGGTAAACCTTCCGACGTCGTGTCCATCAATGACGAAATAGAAGTCTATGTTCTGAAGGTGGATAAAGATAAAGAAAAAGTTTCCCTCAGTTTGAAGAAACTGATCCCCAATCCCTGGGACCTGGCTTCCGACAAGTACCAGGTCGGCAGCATTTATACCGGAAAAGTGATGCGCGGCGCTTCTTTTGGCGCTTTCATCCAGTTGGAGCCGAGCCTTGAAGGCTTGGCGCATATATCGCAATTAGCGAGATTTCGTGTCAATAAGGTAGAAGACGTATTGATTGAAGGCATGGAAGTCCCCGTTAAGATATTGGAAATCGACCTGGAGCGAAGGCGCATCAGCTTAAGCGTTAAGGAAGCGATCGATTTGCCCAAGCTGGTGAAGGATGAGCCTGCGGATGCCATGGAAGGAAACGCGGAGGCGATGATGGCGGCGGACGAGGCTGCTGTGGAAGCCTTTATCGAAGCTTCGGAAGAGAGTGGATCCGGGACAGTCGGAGAAGCCCTTGGCATAGCGATGGCGGAAAAAGTCGCGGTGGCGGTCGCCGAAGCGGCGAATATGGTTGTCGAGGAAGAAGCCGAAGCGGATAACGATTCTGTTTCGGAGGAAGCCGCCGAAGACCCTGTTGAAGAAGAATCTGCCACAGAAGAAGCGGAAGATGCAGAAGAAACCGAAGAGGCAGAAGAAACCGAAGAGGCGGAAGAAACCGAAGAGACGGAAGAAGCGGAAGAGGCGGAAGACGAAGAAGCAGAGGATTCTGCCGAATAGAAGAGGATAGAAGGGGCAAACGATAACCAATCAATCTGCTCTGATAGCTCAGATATNGCTCAACAGGCTGTATCTGAGCCTTTCTCATCATAAGGGTTTATCGCAGGAGTAACGAATGCATGTTGTTCTTTTTTGTATTTTTGCCGGTATTGGCGGTACATGCCTTGGATGTTTGTGGCTCTTTACCAGGGAAACGATGTCTTCTGACGCGATTCAGCGGATCCTGACATTTGGCGCCGGTTTTATGGCTGGCCTCGTTTGCTTCGAATTGATTCCCGAGGCTTTCGAGCTGACAGGGCCCGGTATGACCATAGCCGGATTGGCCGCAGGCCTCGGATTTATATTGCTGATCGACGCTATAACCCATAAATTGAACGCCCATTCGCATCACGACCATGGCGATAGCGGTCCGCTTCACACCTTACCGGCGAATGAGAAAACCTTTATCCACGCGGGAAGAATGATGCTCATATCCATCAGCCTGCACAATCTGCCCGAAGGGATAGCGATAGGCTCAGGCGGTTCCTATGACATACAATTAGGGATTACCTTAGCGGCGGTGATTGCTTTGCATAATCTGCCGGTTGGCATGGCGATTGCCGCCCCCTTATTAGCCGGCAATTACAGCAAAGGGCGGGTCCTGTTTCTGACGGCGCTTTCCGGCGTTCCCACGCTGGCAGGAGGATTCATCGGTATGACGGCGGGCAGTGTTTCTGACGCGATGCTTGCCTTTTCCCTGGCCGGGGCCGGAGGAACGATGCTCTATGTCGTATGCAGGGAAATCCTTCCCCAGTCGATACGCTCGATCCCGCTCCGGATAGCCCTGCCCCTTTTCTTAACGGGGGGCATTTTGGGTATGGTCTTGACGAGATTTGCTTAACGCTTCGAAAGGTATAAGGAGAAATGAACAAAATTCTGCCGGCAATATGGACGACAAATGGCAGCATCCACAGTGATATCGTGATCCTGGATCTGGATGGAACGGTGGTGGATAGCGGCCCCGGGATTAAAAGCAGCATCCGCAAAACGATTGCCAGGATGAAACTGCCTTCCAGAACCGACGAGGAACTCGACGCCTTTATCGGCCCTCCTGTCCGGCNGGCNTTCAAGGATAGTTTTTCGTTATCTGATGAAGACGCNGCGACGGCGCTGAAGATCTACAGGTCTTATTACTATCAGGGCGGCATGTATGAAGCCTTCGTGTATGACGGCATACCGGAACTTCTTCAAGATTTGAAAGACAAAGGCTACAGGCTTTCCCTGGGCACATCGAAAGCCTGGGTCCTTGCCCATCGCGTATTGCGTCACTTCGGCCTGCGTTCTTTTTTTGAAGGGGTGTTCGGCTGCTACCTGGATGGCCGTCTGGACAGCAAAGAACTGGTACTGCAGACAATTCTTGATCATTATTCGGGTCGAAAGCCTCTGCAAAAAGGCCGGCTTGGCCTGTCAGAAGATAGAATAGCCGGGGATTCCGCCATAAAGCCGCCGCGGCAGGATACCGACCTGCGCTGCCTCATGGTCGGGGACCGTTTCTATGATGTAGAAGGGGCGAAGGCCTTAGGCATACCGACGATAGGCGTAACATTCGGCTACGGTACACGCGAAGAATTACAGGAATCCGGCGCCGAGCTGATTGTNGATCACCCCTCGGAGATCAGCGCAAGGCTGCCGGCATTACGTTAGAATTGAGGTTTACCGCCCCTATGGCTTACCTGATGGAATCAGACCAATTAACGAAATACTANGGGGACCAGCTTNTGTTCTCNAAAGTCANTTTGCGTCTGCGGGAAGGGGAGAAAGCGGGTCTTGTCGGCCCCAATGGCGCCGGTAAAACAACGCTCCTCAGTTGCCTGTCGGGAAAAGACAGGGCATATGAAGGCTGGGTGAAGCTGGCGCCCTACGCTTCCATTGGTTTCCTGGCGCAAACACAGTTTGATCTGGAGGAGGAGACCTTATTGTCCTCCGTCATGGAAGTCTTTTCGGATCTTTTTGCCCAGCGAAAGCGGATTGAAGAACTGGAGCAAAGCATGGGATCCGTTGATTCCCGGACATTGGAGCAGATGCTTGTTCACTATGGCGCCGAGCGGGACAGTTATGAGAGGGCAGGGGGGTTCTCGGCCGAAACACAGGTTCGCCGGGTGTTAAGCGGCCTGGGCTTTCAAGAAGATCAGCTGCAGCGTACAGTAGGGAGCTTCAGCGGAGGGGAGAAGACAAGAATCGGGCTGGCGCGAATCCTTGTTCGCGAATATCCCCTGCTTTTCCTGGACGAGCCGACCAATCATTTGGACCTGGATTCACTGGAATGGCTGGAAGCTTTTCTGAAAGACTATCCCGGCGCATTGTTGGTCGTATCCCATGACCGGTATTTTCTGGACAGCATAACGGAGACGATTTTTGATCTGGAAGGAGGCAGGCTGAAACGTTATAAAGGCAACTACAGCGTATATGCGGCGCAGAAAGAGGAAGACAGCAAAGCGCAGCTGCGGGCTTTTGAGAAGCAACAGAAAGAAATCCGGGAAACCGAAGCGTATATCGCCCGTTATAAGGCAGGGATCAAATCAAAGCAGGCAAGGGGCAGGCAGTCCAGGCTTGACCGGCTTGAAAGACGGGAAAAGCCCGAACAGATGCGCGATATGCATATGGGAAAAGCCGAAATATCGGGGCAAGCAGGGGATAAAGTTCTGGTTCTGGAGCAAATCGGCTTTGGCTATGGCGATGGAGACGAACAACTGTTCTCAAATCTGGAAGCGATGATACGCCTCAAGGAACGCGTCGCCTTGTTAGGCCCGAATGGCGCAGGGAAGACGACCATTCTGAAGTTGATTATGGGCCTTCTTAAGCCGCAAAGCGGCGGCGTCTTCCTGGGACCAAGCGTAAAACCTGTTTATTTTGATCAAGAATACAGAAGTTTAAATGAGCAGGATACCGTGCTTGACGAAATCCTTCATACTTCTGATTTAAACGTGGAAGAAGCGAAGGCCGGTCTGGCGAGATTTTTATTTTTTGCGGAAGACTGGGATAAACGGATTGCCAATCTAAGCGGCGGGGAAAGAGGGAGAATCTCCCTCCTCAAGCTGACGCTCAATAAAGGAAATTTTTTACTTTTAGACGAGCCGACCAATCATCTGGACATCCGGTCCAGGGAAATAATGGAAGACTATCTGCTGGCCTACCCGGGTACACTGCTTATGGTATCTCATGACCGTTACTTTATCGATACCCTGGCCGAGAGGGTGCTGGAACTGACGCCGACAGGTTTGCTTTCGTATCAGGGGAACTATACGGACTATAGGGAGCGAAAAGAACGGATGAAACTGCAGGAGCGAAAAACCGCTGTTCGCCCGGCGGCCAAAAGAAGCGCAGAGACCGGTTTGCCCAAGGCGGATCGATATGCCAGGGCCAGGCTTCGGCAAAGGCTGCAGGAGCTGGAGAAGGAGATT
>WRNN01000014.1 GCA_009776595.1 Clostridiales bacterium | reverse complement strand
GAGAAGGTTGTCCGCCTTTTTTTCCTTAAACTTGTCCAGTGTCAGCAACTGTTCCCGGTTTAGCTGATATAGCTGGTCCACGCTGCGCAAATGCAGATCTTCATAAAGCTGATGCGCTGTTTTTTCGCTGAAGCCTTCGATATTCATCGCCTCTCTGCCGGCAAAATGCGCCAGCGCCTTAACCATCTGCGGCTTACAGCCTATGGCGTTGGGGCAGAACAGATGCACGCCNTCCTGTGCCAGCGCGCTGCCGCATTCGGGACAGCGNACNGGCGCTTCTATGCTTTGCAAAGAACTGCTGTCCTCTCCGGGTACGGCGCCCATAATCTCCGGTATCACGTCATTGGATCGTCTGATCCATACGGTGGAACCGATGTNCACNGCTTTGCGGCGGATATCGTCCAGATTATTTAAAGTCGCCCGGCTGACCGTGACGCCTGCCAGTTCAATGGGCTCAAGTAGCGCTGTGGGCGTAAGCTTTCCCGTGCGCCCCACATTCCACTCCACACCCAGCAGACTGGTGGTTTCCTCTGTCGCCTCGAACTTGAAGGCTACGGCCCATCGGGGAAATTTAGCCGTATAGCCCAGGATTTCCCGCTGTGAAAGATCGTCCAGCGCAATCACCGCGCCGTCTATATCAAAGTTCAACTGCTCTCTGACCGCCTGTATTTCCTCCACAGCCGCCATGACTTCGTCCAAACCGGCACAGCGCCTGTGAAAGGGATGAAGGCAAAAACCCTGCTTTTCCAGCCACGCCAGCTCGTCCCCATAGTTCTGAAACGCCGGGCCCTGCCAATAGCCTATATCGTAGAAGAATACCGTCAGCCTGCGCCGGCGGGTTTCCTCAATGTCCAGGTTTCGCAAAGCTCCGGCTGCGCCGTTTCTCAGGTTTTTCAACGGGCTGGTCGCCTCGGCGTTGTATGCCGCAAAGGCTTCCCTGGTCATAATCGCCTCGCCCCGGATCTCCGCCAGGGCTGGTCCGTCTATCTTCGGCAGTATCCCCGGGATCGTCAGGATCTGGGGCAGGATCTCCTCTCCGGTCACACCGGTTCCCCGCGTCGCACCGTGAACCAGGCTGCCGTTCTCGTACGTGAGGTTCACTGTCATGCCGTCAAACTTCATGGTCACGACATAGGCCATATCCTCCCGCTTGGCGCCTTCGTCTTCCAGTAGCCTCCCGTTGCGGCTTTCCCACTCCAGGAGTTCTTCCCGGGTTTTCACTTTATCCAGGCTCCAAAGAGACGCCAAATGCCTGTGTTTCCGGAATCCGGGAAGCACGCTGCCGCCAACGCGCAAGGTTGGGGATTGTGGCAGGATGAAGCCCGTTTCCTGCTCCAGATCCTCCAATTGCCGGTATAACTGATCATACTCCCGGTCTGAGATGAGCGGATCATCTTTCGTATAGTAAGCATAGGCGTATTGGTTTACTGCTTCCGCCAGTTCTTTTATCCGCCGCTGTTTCTCTTCACTGATCGCCATGTTACGCTTATCCTTCCGCCCGCCTGATGGGGGCAATGTCCGCCTGGAGGCTTCGTAAGCCCATATCCGGAAAAGCTACGGTATAAATGCTTTTCGGTCCCTCGCCTCTTACGCTGACGACTACGCCCTGTCCCCATTTTCGATGGACAATCCTGTCGCCTGTCTGAAATACATCCGGCGCTTCGGCCTGAAGCGCCAAACCTTCGTCTGCACGTTGGCGGCTTCCCGCGAAAGGGCGGCTTTCCGTTCTGTCTCCGCCGCCCGGCCTCAATCCCCGCTTCCCTCTTGATCCGGGCCAGGCGCCGAAGCGGGCGCCGCTGTCATCCTCGTAAGCCTCGTCGTCGAAGCCGTTTCCGAAGCGATAGCCCTCGCTTTTTATCGGGCTGCCTTCGACCAGTTCCTCCGGAATCTCGTTCAGGAACCGGGAGGGATGCTGCCGCATATAGCTTCCATACTGGTTGCGCGAAGCCGCCCATGATAGATAGAGCTTCTCTTTGGCCCTGGTCATCGCCACATAGCACAGGCGGCGCTCTTCCTCGATTTCGCTGTCGGTTATCGACCGGGAATGAGGAAAAATACCTTCTTCCATACCGATGATGAAAACCTGCGGAAACTCAAGCCCCTTGGCCATATGCATGGTCATCACCTGCACGGCGCCTTTGCTTTCTTCCTCGTTCACCAGGTCAAGGTCGGTAATCAGGGATATCTCGCCAAGAAACTCCGCAAGGGACCCCCCTTCCACTCGATCGTATTCCTCCGTTTTATTCATAAATTCCCGAAGGTTTTCCAAACGGTCCATGTTTTCGATCGTTTCTTTTTCCTTCAGCATCCGGAGATATCCGCTTTTTTCTAAAATGCTTTTCGTCAATTGCCCCACCGTCTCTGTAGCAGCCAATCCCCGCAGTTCGGTAAACAGCGTTCTGAATTCCTCCAGCGCCTTATCGGCCCTGGCAGGCAAGTCCAAACCGGCCCGGTCATATAAAGTCGTTTCCAGGTTTTGCCTGCTGCTTATGCTGTGGGCAATGAGCCGGTTGACGCTGACTTCGCCGATTCCCCTTCTCGGTTCGTTGATGATACGTCTCAGCGCTACCTGGTCCTCCGGATTCGCAAGGAATTTCAGGTAGGCCAGCACATCTTTAATCTCTTTTCGCTCATAGAACCGGAAGCCGCCGATCACCACATACGGTATGCGATAACTGGCAAAACACTCCTCCAGCACCCGTGACTGTGCGTTCGTTCTCATGAGTATGGCGTGGTCGCTGAAACTGCCGCCCTTCTCCCTGGTCATTTGCACGCGGCTGCACACGAAAGCGGCTTCCCCCTTATCGTCGTCCGCGCTGAAACGATATAGCTTTTCTCCCTGCTTCTTCTCCGTCCAGAGCCGTTTTTCTTTTCTCTCGCGGTTATTGGCGATCAGATCGTTTGCCGCTTCCAGGATCCGCCCGGTCGAACGATAATTCTGCTCCAGCCTGACCACCGCCGCCCCGGGGAAATCCTTTTCAAAGTCCAGTATATGGCGGATATCCGCCTGCCGGAAGCTGTAGATGGACTGGTCGTCGTCGCCGACCACGCACAGATTGCCATGCTCCTGCGCCAGCATCTTTACCAGCAGATATTGGATATAATTGGTATCCTGGTACTCGTCTACCATGATNTAGCGGAATTTATCCCTGTACTTCTCCANGCGCTCCGGATGACGCCGGAACAAGAGCAGCGTCTGGAGAAGCAAATCGTCGAAGTCCATNGCGTTATTACGCAGCAAATTCTGTTGATACTGATAGTATACCCANGGCCGCAGACTTTCCATATCCCGGTCCACCGGCATATCCTCCGCGGAAGGNGGCCTGACTCTGCTTTTTTGCCCGCTGATCCAGTTCAGATAAGCCTTTGGGGGGTGCGCCTTCTCTTCCACATTGAGCCCGCGCAGAATGGAGCGGATCAACTGCTCCTGATCCGCGGCGTCGTAGATGGAAAAATCTCCACGGTAACCGTCCAGATACTCCCTTTCCCGTTTTAATATCCGCAGACAGGCGCTNTGGAAGGTCATGACCCACATGTCGCCCAAAGTATCGCCCAAAAGGATTTCCAGCCGTTCGCGCATGACNCGGGCAGCTTTGTTGGTAAAGGTAATCGCCAGTATATGATACTCCGGCACACCCTGGCGCCCGATCANCGACAGGATCTGCCTGGAAAGCATCGGNTTGTCGCCCTGCCTTCCCTGCTCCGCTATATAATTCGCGAGATACGACAATTCCGCCTCGCCNGCCCAATCCGGCGGCGCNTAATCCCGATCATAGTCCGGTCCGAAGATAAGGAGGTGCAGGATGCGGTAGACAATTGCCGTGGTTTTGCCGCTGCCAGCGCCTGCNAGGCACAGCACGGGCCCGCGTCCGGTTTCTGCCGCAAGCCTTTGNCCCATATTCAAACGGGACAAAATCATATTGCGGATTTCGTCCCGTAAAGCCTTGTATTGTTCTGCTTCACTTTGCTGCAATACCATAATTCTCTTCACCCGTCGCTATAGTTTTCGATAACGGTCCAGGATGATCCGGTAACCGTCCGCGCCGTAATGCAAGCATTTTTTCACACGGCTGATGGTGGCTGTACTCACTCCCGTTTCCTGGATGATGTCGGCGTAAGTGTGATTGTCCGTCAGCATCTTGACGACCCTCCACCGCTGCGCCATCGCTTTGATCTCTCCGATTGTGCAAAGATCTTCAAAGAATCGATAGCACTCTTCCTGGTCGCTCAATGTCAGGATAGCGTCAAATAACGCGTCTACCATGGGATCCTGAAGTCTGGATTGGTATGTCAAGCCCCTCACTCCTTATTCCCGTATTCCCTCAGGCTTGGGCTTCTCTTAAAAATTTCCCGCAGTCCTGCCAATGCCGCCGGACAGTTTTTTTCGCATCGCGTTCTCCACCATGGGCGTAACCAGTCCGCTTATGCTCCCTCCCGCGCTGCATACCTGCTTGATGTTAGATGAGCTGATAAAGGTGTAGTCAGCGTTGGCCATGAGGAATACCGTCTCTATTTCCTCATCCAGATGTTTATTCACCGCCGCCACCTGCATTTCGTACTCATAGTCGGAGATCGCCCGCAAGCCGCGGATGATGGCGCTCGCCCCGCACTGTCTAGCAAGCTTGACCGTAAGGTCCTGGTATACCGCGATATCACAGTTGGGCAGATGGGAAATGGCGTCCAGGATAAAGCTTTTTCTTTCTTCCAGGCTAAACAAGGTATTCTTGTAGTTTTGCCCCGCGACGGCAATGATAAGGCGGTCAAACAAGCGGCAAGCCCGCTCCGCAATGTGCAAATGCCCCACGGTGAAAGGATCAAAACTCCCGGGATAAATGGCGATACTCATATCGGATCTCCCCCATTCTGCCTTATTTTTCATTATTCTTTATCCTGATGCAATATCCTGCCGGCATAGGGCTGATTTCGCAAATTCCGGGCACTGAACTGTATCCTATGACCCGCTTCTGTCTTTCTCCTGCAGTACCACCTTATCTTTCCCCAGCAGGTCCCGTAGGCGCGCCAGCAGTTCATCGCTCCCGTCCGCCTTGGGAAGAAATACCGCAGCCATGGCTTCCTTCTGTTTGTCGTAGTAGAGATAGACCGGTATCGTACCGCGATTCGCCAGCAGTTCCGTGCGAATACCCGCCAGCAATGCGGGGTCATCCGCATCCGCGTCTTCCAGTTTGATCCAGAGTTGGCGCTTTTCTATTTCTCTACCGTTGGTATTCGGTCTGTCCGTATGCGTTGTGACCCATGGCGGGAGCTTTCCGGAATACGGCTGCCCGCTGCCGTCTGCGACCAACAGAGGCCCGGGAGCCCTGGTTGTATACGATGCATCAACATCGCTTGCCCCTGTGCTTGCTGTCGCATATACAGCAGGTTTTGCGCCGGCGATTGTTCTCGCGTCCGTATCCGATCCTCCTTGCATTCCTATTCGCATCCCCGGCCCCTCCGGCAGCCCAGGTCCCTCCTGCAGCCCTGCTTCACCCAGCAGCACAGCCTGTTCCAGAAACAGCTTCGGCTGCTCTTCCTGCCCCTGATAACGGCCTTTGACCACTACCGCCTGGTCGTTGGCGAGGGTAGCGCCTATGGTTTCAAATAGCTTAGGAAAAACCAGCACCTCGACGCTGCCGGTCAAATCTTCCAGCCGGAAGTTTGCCATCATCTGCCCCCGCCTGGTCACTGTCCTCCTGTACTGGCTGATGATCCCTCCCACTACAACCGGAAAATCCTCCTCGTCTTTGAGGTCGTCAATATGGTGNCTAATCCTTTTTTCCGCCTGCTCCAGGAAGGGCGTCAGCGGATGCCCGGACAGATAGAGTCCCATCACTTCGTTTTCTTTCATCAGAACGGTTTTCTGATCCAGTTCCGGCCTGTCCGGCAAAGCTACGGTATCGTAATCCGGCTTCATTTCCGGCGCCACATCAAACAGGGATATCTGATTGCTGGCCCTGTCTTTCTGCCAGGCGGCAGCGGAGTCCATCACCAAAGGCAGAACGAATAGGAACTGTGCTTTATGGCCCGGCACAGAGGAAAAGGCGCCCGCCCAGATCAGGTTTTCTATCACCCTTCGATTGACGCTGGACAGGTTTACCCGCTGACAGAAGCTTTCCAGGCTGGTATAGGGGCCATTTTCTCTTTCGGCAAGGATAGCCTGAATCGCCGGTTCGCCCACCTGCTTGATCGCAGCCAGGCCAAAGCGGATCGCAGCGCCGCTGACGCTGAATCCGGACATGCTTTCATTGACGTCCGGTCCCAATATGCGTATTCCTCTTTGCCTGCATTCGTTGATATAAAACGGCACCCTGTTTTTTGTCTCCATTACGCTGGATAGCAGCGCCGCCATAAACTCAACGGGATAGTGGACCTTGAGCCAGGCCGTTTGATAGGCGACCAGCGCGTAAGCTGCCGAGTGGCTTTTATTAAAGCCATATCCGGAGAAATACTCCATCAGTTCGAAGACCTTACCCGCGACTTCCGCGGAGACNCCTTTTCCTTTCGCGCCATCTACAAAACTCTGCCGGTATGCCGCCAGCACATCCGGCTTTTTCTTTCCCATCGCCCGCCGGAGTTCATCGGCGTCTCCCATGGAGAGCCCCCCCATGTCATTGGCAATGCGCATCACCTGTTCCTGATAGAGGATTACGCCATAGGTCGTGTTCAGTATGGGTTCCAGCAGCGGATGAAGGTAAGTAATGGCGACTTTGCCGTGACGCCGCTGGATAAAGTCTTCCACCATACCGCTGCCCAGCGGCCCCGGCCTGTATAGGGCGACCATCGCGACGACGTCGTCAAAGCGGTCCGGCTTGAGTTCCCGGATGATTTGCCGCAGCCCGTCGCTTTCCAGCTGGAACACACCGACAGTGTCCCCCGCGGAAAGCAGCCTATAGGCAGCCGGATCATCCAGGGGGATATGATCGATCTCAATACGGATATCCTGGCTTTGCCTGACCAATTCCACCGCGTCGCCAATAACCGTAAGGGTCCGCAAGCCCAACAGATCCATCTTCAGCAGGCCTATCGCCTCGACCGTATCTTTCTCGAATTGGGTACAAGGCAGCCCGTCGGTCGTCCTTTGAAGGGGCAGATAGTTCTCCAGCGGCTGACCGGCGATCACCAGGCCCGCAGCGTGTACGCCGCTGTGCCGGGGCAGCCCTTCAAGAGATTTCGCCATCTTGATCAAGCCGGAGACCTGCTCGTCCTTTTCGGTCAACTCCTTTAATTCCCTGGATAACTGGAGCGCCCGGTCCAGAGAAATATTCAGCTCAAANGGAACCAGNTTAGCGGTNTTGTCCACCACCGCAAGGGGTATGCCCATCGCGCGGCCCGCGTCACGGATCGCCGCNTTCGCCGCCATTGTGCCAAAAGTGATGATTTGGCTAACCTTATCCCGCCCGTAACGCTCGATAACGTAATCGATGACCTCGCTCCGACGGAGATAGCAGACGTCGATATCGATATCCGGCATGCTGATCCTGTCCGGATTCAGAAAGCGTTCAAATAGTAAACCGTAGGTAAGGGGATCGATATTGGTAATGCCCAAACAGTAGGATACGATACTGCCCGCAGCCGAGCCGCGGCCGGGGCCGACATAAATCCCCATCTCCCTGGCATAGCGGATAAAGTCCCAAACGATCAGGAAGTAGCCGGGGAAGCCCATATGGACAATGACNGAAAGCTCGTATACCATACGCTCTCTGGGGGATACGCCGCCNTCCCCTTTCGCGTCCGCCCTATCCCGGTACCGCTCTTCCAGCCCTTTTTCACACAGCTTCATCAGATAAGAAGCTTCGTCTTTCTCNCCGGCAGGCAGAGGGTAGGGGGGCAGATGAAGTTGGTCAAATTCCATTTCCACCTGGCAGCGGCGGGCGATTTCCACCGTATTGGCCAGAGCTTGCGGATAATCCCCGAATAGGAGCGCCATCTCTTCGGGGCTCTTGACATAGAATTCCTGGGTTTCATATTGCATGCGATCTGTATCGGAAAGCGTTTTTCCNGTTTGAATGCACANCAAAACGTCCTGCACATAAGCATCCTCCCGGTTGATATAGTGCAGGTCATTGGTCGCCGCCAGGGGAATTCCTGTTTCNTCATGGATCCGGATCAAGCCGGCATTGATCTCTGTCTGGTTTTCCAGCCGGTGGTCCTGCAGTTCCAGATAGAAATTATCCCTGCCGAATACCCGGTCATACTCCAGTGCCGCCTCCCTGGCTTCTTCATATCTGCCGGCAGCCAACAGGCCGGGTATCCGCCCGCTCAGGCACGCGGACAGAGCGATGAGTCCTTCGGCATTGGCGCGCAGCAGCTCCATATCCACTCTCGGTCTGTAATAAAAGCCTTCCAGCCAGCTGCGCGAAACCAGCTTGATCAGATTTTGATAGCCACCCTGGTTTTCCGCCAGCAACACCAGATGGCTGGGTTTGTCGTCCAGATCGGCTACTTTATCCCAGCGGCTTCTGGGCGCCACATACATTTCGCAGCCAATGACCGGATGAATCCCGGCTTTTTTTGCTTCGCGATAAAACTCGGCGACGCCGTACATCACGCCGTGGTCGGTGATGGCAAGGGAATCCATTCCCAGTTCTTTCACTCTGGCAATGAGATCCGGTATCTTGCACAGCCCGTCCAACAGGCTGTAACAGGTATGCGTATGGAGATGCGCAAAATCGGGCTTACTCATCAAAAAGATCCGGCTGGTAGTAAGCTGTCTGGGGGTGTCCGGGTACGTCAGGGTACTCTTCCAGCAGTTTGGAATACTTCAAAGAGAAGGAAAAAGACAGGATGATTTCAGGCTTCTGAATGTCATTCGCCCGCAGGACGACTTTATCCGCATAGAACATATACTGATATTCCTCATCCCGCCAGGTTATACGGCAATTGCCGACCTTGAGCGTGATATGCCCCCATTCGTTGATGCTGAAGCCTAAAAAATCACCGTTAAAATAACTGCTCTGCCCGTAACGAATGCCGATACCCCGGTCCGGTTGGTCGTAAAACGTGGAAAAATGCTCCAGAATAAGCCGGCAGGGGGGGCTGATCTCCTCGATCAGCCTGCGTTCCGTCGCCACAAGCTCTTCGACATGACGAAAACGAAGCCGCTGTGACTGAAACTCAGGATCCCTGTCCTCCTCCAGATAGTCGCCTGTAATCCGCCGAATCGTCTGGGTAAGCTCTTCCAGGGCGGTAAGGTAACGCGCGTCTCTGCTCTCTCGTTCCGACATCATTGCCCTCCGGTCCTTTCAAATTCTCCATTGACTATTATACGTATCGTCGCTATAATAATTGGGTAATTGGTTCCATTCGGGATGTGGCGCAGTTTGGTAGCGCGCTTCGTTCGGGACGAAGAGGCCGCAGGTTCAAATCCTGTCATCCCGACTATATCACACCGGACACATTAACCGATGAATGGCCCGAAATAGATCCCTGTCTCACCCCGGGCAAAGCTGGATGCGTTATATTCCGTATCCAGCTGCATTTGCTCGGAACCGATGATAATGCGGACGCCCGGATAGGCCGTCTGTTTTATATTGACGCAGCCATAACCCAATGTATCCATCTCTTCTTTCACCTCGACGACTTCCTGCTGCAGGCTTGCCAGATTTTCTTCTATCGCTTGATAAGCGCTCCTGGCTTGCGTCAGCGCCTCCAGCCTGTCTCCGGAAAGCGTACCGGATTTTTCAAGTTCCCCCAGCATCGTGATCGCCGGCCGCAGGGAATTCATTTGTGTTTGCATCGTTTCGATCTGCTTGGTCAGGTACTGATATCGTTCGGCGGTAGCGGGGTTATTGCCCACCTCCAGTATGGTGGGGACCGCGATATTCCTTCCGCCCGCAAAAGCTGTATTGATACTGTTTCGCGCTACGACCCTGCCGCCTGTCACCCTGCCCTTGGAGCCGATCACATTCACGTTGCCGCTGCACAGTACAATGGATCGTAAAACAGCTGTCGACTCCACGTCGCCGGACGCTTTTACATTGCTGTCCTGAATATATTTTGATTTGATGAAGCCCCCTGCCTGGATAATGTGGGGACTGTTGCTCCCTTTGCCCTGGATCCCGTCTTTCAATACGATATTGCCGCCGGCGATAACGGTGGCGTCCTCCACCCACCCGTTCACGGTAATGTTACCGCTGGCTTGTACGCTGAAGCCCGTTAGAATATTGCCTTGGATCACAAGGTTGCCGACGAAGTTAATATTGCCGGTAGCGTTTCCTACATCGGTTTTGATGGTAAAGGTGTTGAGTACCTGAAGCTTGCTTCCCACCATATCCACCTGACCGTCGCAGGCAGCCAGGAGCTGCAGCCCGTCTTCCGAAAGCTTCGTGTTTTGTCCCATGGGCAGCGCAAGATCCCGTCCCGGTCGCGGCTGCAGCTTTACGCCAAGCACATTGCAGCCGGTTTCGCCCTGGGTGGCCGGTATTTTAACGCATAATACATCCTCCTGCATCACATTTTCTATGATGCCCAAATCTTTGTAGTCTACGGTTCCGTCCGGATTTTCCTTGGGTTTACTATCTCTGCCCAACTCGACTTTGAACTCAAGCCGCGCCGGCTCTCCGTCTACAGCGTCCTGACCCCAGGCGACCACATAGGACTGATCATACTTGGGTTTCTTGATCGCCAGGTCGATCGCTTCTTCATCAATTCCGCATACAATGCCTGCGTCGGCAAGCGCTTTCCGGATCGCTTCGTCTGTAACATGGGCGCCTCCGTAATACGGAGGATAAATGGTCATTTCCGCTGTCATCCCGTCGGAGGCAATCGTTATTTTAGGTATCGCGTTGATTGGTTCTTTATCCGCCTGATTGGTTCCGTGTTGATTGGTATCCATATAATAAAGCCCTCCCGGCTTTTATCTCATTTTATCATATCGGCCGTCGTTAGCAAAGCGCTTTGGTTCGTGAGCGCCTCCCACAACGGCGTATCTTGCAGCGTCAGCAGCGTAAGATCAGGCTGGCTGCGGATCACGTGCTCCCAGGCTTTCGGGATGTTTGCCCGGTCTTCTCCATTGAAGGCCGCCCCTCCCGCCTCCAGTTCCGCCATCGCCAGCTCCAAAGGCCAGACCCTATGTTTGCTGACGCCTTGAACATTACGTTTCTGGGTATAAATCGGGATATATCCCGCTTCTTGAAAATAGGGCTCGCCGGTGGCGCCGTCCACTCCGATCGTCAGTTTCAGCAGCATACTGCATAACCTCTCCAGCCCTTCCTGGTTAGAGACGAAATTGCCTTGCGAATACATAACAAACTTTGTTTTCCCCGGCTCTCCCGCCTCTTCGCCCGTACGGATGGCCTCTCCCCGCTGCAGAACGTGGGGATGGTTGCCCAGGATCAGGTCCGCTCCGCCTTCCAGCAGCCGCATCGCCATGTCGACTTGCTCCTGGCCCGGCTTAGGCTGGTATTCTACTCCCCAATGGAGCATGAGAATCACATAGCGCGCGCCTTCGGCTCTCGCCTTCCGTATATCTTCCAACAAGCGTTCTTCACGAATATAGTTCAGCGCGTAGCTATGCTCCGCAGGCAGGCTCAAGCCGTTTGTGCCGTAAGTGGCGGCAATCGCAGCCAGCTTTACGCCCTTGACTTCGATATACAAGATCTGCGCCCGCTCTTCCGGCGTACGGAAAGCACCCGTATGCAGAAGGCCGGCGCTGTCCAGATGATTCAGCGTCGCGCACAATCCCTGATACTTGCGGTCAAGGCTGTGGTTATTCGCCGTACTGACCAGGCTAAATCCGGCTTCTTTGAGATTCATTGCCAATTCTTCCGGCGCGTTAAACAGCGGGTAGCCGGTAAAGCCCCCGTTCTCCGCGCCCGCCAGCGGCGTCTCCAGGTTTCCGACGACCAAATCCGCTTCTTGCAGGATTGGCGCTATTTTTTCAAACATAAAACTAAAATCATAACCCGCACCGTCCGGCAGCCTGCCGGCTTTGGTCTGGGGACTATGCATCATGATATCCCCCGCAGACAGGATCGTGAAACTCCAATCCTCGGGAACAGGTCTGGGCTTCAGGGCTTTCCGGAAGGATAGGGGCAGATCGGAAACGACAGCATTTCTTGCTTCCGCTTCTCCGGCTTCTCCGGTCCCGGTTGTCGCCTTCGCCTCAAAGCCGCCGGAAAGCAGGCCGCCTCTGAACAGGAACAGACACACTAAAAGAAGGCATACNGTAATAGCNGTAAGATAAGGCCATTGCCGCCTTTTACCGGCTTTGTTCAGGCTGCTGTCATCGTTCTTCGTGTGTTTCATCATACTCCTGTGACTGCCAGGTTAACTGTACTAAAACCCCATAGGCTCGCCGACCAGCAGGATCCGCATCTT
>WRNN01000013.1 GCA_009776595.1 Clostridiales bacterium | reverse complement strand
CGAAAATTTACTTATTTGCGGTTCTTTTTCCGCAGTTCAGCGTTGTCGCGCCGAGATAGAGGAGGGTTGTCATGACCTATACAGTAGAGAAAACAGGAAAGAGCACGGAAGAAGCTATCCGCCTGGCTTTGGAAGAATTACAGTGCAGTCGCGACGAGGCGGAAATAGAGGTCCTTACCGAGCCGTCAAAAGGCTTATGGGGAATCATCGGTTCAAGAGACGCGAAAGTAAAGGTATGGAAAAAGGAAAAGAGTAACACTGAAGCGGAAATAGAAAAAGAAGACAACCTCGAGGACAGCCCGGAAGCCGGGCAGAGTCCGGCGGATAGCACGATACGCTTCCTCACGGGCGTCACCGCTTTGATGGGAATCGAAGCCAGCATCGGAAAAGAAGAAGAGGAAGAAAATATACTCTATACGCTGAATGGCCCAAGAATGGGGGCGATTATCGGAAGACGGGGGGAGACGCTGGACGCCCTGCAATATTTATGTAATATTGTAGCGGGCAAAGACAGGAGTATCCCCAGGAAAAGGATTATCGTGGATGCGGAAGAGTATCGGAAGCGAAGAGAAGAAACGCTGGTGCGCCTGGCGACGCGACTGGCTGCGAAAGCGAAGAAAAGCGGCAGACGTGTAGTCTTAGAACCGATGAATCCGCAGGAAAGAAGAGTCATTCATACAACATTGGAAAAAGATCCCGATGTAAAAAGTATAAGCGAGGGGGAAGAACCGTATCGCAGGCTTGTGATTTATCCGGTGGGCACCGAAAGCCGCAGTAATGGCGGAAGCCGGTATAGTCGAGGCGGCGAGGACCGTGACTTCCGAAGGAGCAATTCTGGTTGGTATCGGGATGATAGCGATGATGGAGCAGCCGACGAGGACGAGTAATCCTTCTGAGGATACCATTGCGGCAATGATTACGGCGCCCGGGACCGGCGCGATGGGCGCGCTGCGCTTATCCGGGCCCCATGCCTTTGACGCGGCAAACCGGGTTTTTCGCAGCAAAAGCGGCCGTACAACAGAGGATTTATCCGGATATAGTCTCACTTTTGGCGGCGTGTACTTGGAAGATGCCTTTTTGGATCAGGCGCTGCTGCTGAAAATGGAAGCGCCGCACAGTTTCACCGGCGAGAATGTAGCGGAGCTTCAATGTCATGGCGGAATGGTGGTGATGAGCCGCCTCCTGGAGGCAGTAACTTCGCTGCGGGGGCTGCTTATCCGGCCTGCCGAGCCCGGGGAGTTTTCTCAACGGGCTTTTTTAAATGGAAAAATGGATCTGAGCCAGGCGGAAGCCGTGATGGAGCTGGTGTCGGCCAGCAACCCGAGGGCCGCCTTTATCGCGGCGGGGCAACTGGCGGGAGGGCTGTCCGTGGAGATACGGCGCCTGCGCGACGGCATCATGATGGTGTTAGCGGAAATTGAAGTGGAAATCGATTTCCCTGACGATGAGTGGAGCGGGCCGGCGGGAGCGGCGGCCCGCAGAACCACTGTCCGGCGTTTGCTCGAAGAAGCCGACGGGCTCGTCGCCTCCTCTGACAGAGGGAGGATCTACCGGGAAGGGATACGGGTCGTTTTCTATGGAAGGCCGAATGTGGGAAAGTCCAGCCTTCTCAACGGCATACTGCGGGAGCCCAGGGCGATTGTTACGGCAGAACCCGGGACAACAAGAGATGTGCTGGAAGAACAGATCCTGCTCAGGGGAATCCCCGTCATTCTGACAGACACAGCCGGCATCCGTGAGACAGGAAGCCAGGCGGAGCAGGCGGGGGTGGACCGAGCAAGGGAGATGGCGGCGCGGGCGGAGTTGATCCTTTACGTGGTGGATTTACAGGAAGGGATGCAAACGGAGGATACGCGGCTTCTGGCGGAACTGGACAAGGAGAAAACGATTATCATATTGAACAAATTGGATCTGGCGCCGGCGGAAGCGGGGAAAGACGAGTCCGGCACACTGCCTGCCGCATTTAAAGAATGGGACTGCTGCAGCCTTTGTGCGCTGGATCCGGAGAGCCTGGAGATACTGGCGGACAGAATCCGCCTGTTCTTTGACCGGCGGTATAAAGGAGCCTCTAATGAGGAGTTCTTGTTGAACAGGCGCCAAAGGGACGCGCTTATAAGGGCAAGGCAGGCTTTAGCGGCGGCGGCGGAAGCGCTGACGAAAGAGATACCGGAGGACGTCGCCGCCATCGATTTGAAACAGGCCTGGACTTGTCTGGGGGAGCTTACCGGCGAATCGCTGCAGGCAGCCCTGGTNGAGACGATATTTTCTAAGTTTTGCTTAGGGAAATGAGAGACGAGATCAAATGNCGGAGGATACGGGACAGGAGAAAAGCTACGACTGTATCGTTGTCGGCGCAGGNCATGCGGGATGCGAGGCCGCTTTAGCCGCGGCCAGGCTGGGACTGCGGACCCTGCTGCTGACGATTTCCAGGGATCAAATCGCCCTCATGCCTTGCAACCCCTCTATAGGCGGGCCTGCAAAGGGCACGATCGTCCGGGAAATAGATGCTTTAGGCGGGGAAATGGGGATTAACGCGGACGCGACGGCGCTGCAGGCCAAGCTGCTTAATACCGGCAAAGGGCCCGCCGTGTATGCGCTGCGCGTCCAATCGGATCGCTATGCGTATCAGCGTCGTATGATCCGTGTCTTAGATAGACAGCCGGGCTTGCTTGTACGGCAGAACATGGTTACGGCGCTTCTTCTGGACGAACAGGGGCGCTTGTATGGCGTGGAAACGGAGACGGGCATCCGCTATCGGGGCAGCACCGTGATCCTGTGTACGGGAACCTATCTGAACAGCAAAATCATCCGGGGCAAATCAATCGTATCCGGGGCGCCGGTAGGACAGACCGCTGCCTGGGGGCTCTCCGAATCTCTGGAATGTCACGGATTCTCGCTGCGGCGCTTCAAGAGCGGCACACCCCCGCGCATCCATAAAAGAAGCATAGACTTCTCCAAAATGTCGTTACAGCCGGGAGACGGGAAGCCTGCCCATTTTTCCTTTGTCGAATCGGAGGAAACCCGGCGTGTGCTGCCGGATATGCCCTGCTATCTGACCTACTCCAATGAGCGGACACACGAAATCATTCGGGAGAACTTGAATCAGTCCTTATTTTATACGGGAGAATTGGAAGGAAACGGGCCCCGGTACTGTCCTTCTATCGAAAACAAAATCGTGCGCTTTCACGACAAAGAGCGACATCAGTTATTTGTGGAGCCTGAAGGACTGGATTCACAGGAGTACTATTTTCAAGGATTCTCCTCGGCGCTGCCGGAAGAGGTACAGGAGCGCTTTTTAAAGACTGTTTCGGGTATGGAAAACGCGGAAGTCCTTCGCTCCGGCTACGCTATAGAGTACGACGCCATCGACTCCCGGATTTTGACCCACAGTCTGGAGTGCAAGGACAGAGAAGGGCTGTTTTTTGCCGGTCAGATCAACGGGACTTCCGGCTATGAGGAGGCGGCGGCCCAAGGTTTGATCGCAGGGATTAACGCTGCGCGCAAAGTTCAGGGGAAGCCGCCTTTTCGCCTGACCAGGGCGCAAGCCTATATCGGCGTATTGATTGACGATCTGGTGATGAAAGGCGTCGACGAACCGTACAGAATGCTGACGTCGGCGGCGGAATACAGGCTCCTGCTCAGACAGGATAACGCGGACTTGCGGCTGACCGCGCTGGGTTACGAAATAGGCCTGATCAAGGAAAGCCGGTATCTGGCCTGCGAGGAAAAAAAGAGCCAAATCGAAGAAGGGAAGATACGTCTGGAGGAAACGGTAATTTCCCCGAAAAATCCGGTGCTGATCAACCTGATGAAAGCGAAAAATAACGCTATGCCGGAACACGGCCTCACGCTGCTGGAGTTGCTCCGGCGGCCGGAAATGTCCTATGCGGACCTGAAAGCTTTGCCGGGGATGCCGGCGTATCCGGAGGAAGTGGAAGAGCAGATCGGCATACAAGTCCGATATCAAGGCTACATTGAAAAACAGGAAGCGCAAGTCCGGCAGTTTAACCAGATGGAAGAAAAAGTCCTGCCCGCGGATGCGGAATATGGCGCCCTCAAAGGCTTGTCGTCGGAAGCAAAGGAAAAACTGGATAGTCGACGGCCTCTTTCGATAGGACAGGCAAGCCGGATTCCCGGCGTCTCGCCATCGGATATCCAGGTGCTGCTGCTCTATCTGGAGCAAAGGCGACGGTCAGGCCTGCCGTCGAAAGGCGGGCAGGAAGGGTAACATGAGCTTTCGCTATCTTCCCGGACTTGGCTTAACACCCCGCCAGATCAAGGCCTTCGAACAGTATCGCGATTTGCTGCTTGCAGGGAACAAGCAGGTTAACCTTACCGCGATCACCGCGCCGGAGGATATTGAAATCAAGCACTTTCTCGATTCCTTGCTGCTCAGCCGGTATCCGGCCTGGCGGTCCTGTTTTCGCGAAGCGTACCGGGACAGAATACGGACGGCGGACAGGGAGGAACCGGAGGAAAGCCTTATCCTTGAAAACAGGCAAGAGGAAAGTGTTGACCTTGAAAGCAGGCAAGAAGAAAGTGTTGTCCCTGAAAGCAGGCAAGAGGAAAGTGTTGACCTTGAAAGCAGGCAAGGGCAAGGGGTAAGCGTGAGGATACCAGATCCGGGTATACGCGCGGCCGACGTGGGCAGCGGCGCCGGCTTTCCCGGGATCCCGCTTCAAATCGTCATAGAGTCCCGTATGCGGCTGGACCTCCTGGAAGCTTCAGGGAAGCGGGTATCGTTTCTGCAAGCGTTGATAGAAGCCCTCGCGCTTCCCCATACCAGCGCGTTTCACCTGCGGGCGGAAGANGCGGGACAGGATCCGGGATACCGGGAAAGCTATGACTGGGTGCTTTCCCGCGCCGTGGCGGCATTACCGGTCCTTCTGGAATATTGCTTGCCTTTGCTGAAGACCGGCGGGTATTTCGTCGCGTATAAGGGGCCTGCAGGGCTCCGGGAAGCGAAGAGCGCAGCAAAAGCGGCAGGGATACTGGGCGCTGAGTTATGCGACGCGATCAANGCTGCGCTTCCGGAAGAACAGGGACAGCGCAGCATCCTGATTTATCGCAAAACAGCGCCGACGCCGGAGAAATATCCGCGCAGGCCGGGCCTTCCGGCGAAGCTGCCGCTGGGATAGATACGGGCAAAAAAATATTTTTAAAAAAACAAGAAAATTTTTCGAATGGCTACAAGTGTGATGCATTGATATGATAAACCTTTTAATAAATAAGTGTTTTCATGAACAAAGGTTTTCATAGGAGGAGGCATCGATGACGTATCTCTCGTTTTCTATGATTTTGTGCATATTATGCAGNGTTATCCTTTTTTTATCATACGGAAANAGAGAGCCCAATCTGTATTATTTCAAGCTGCTGAGTGCGGCGATATGGATATGGTCTTTTTTCGACGCTCTGCTGTTTGTTGTACCGGATCCGCAGACAGCTTATATATGTTACATGCTGAAATATGTCGGGATGTCTTTTGCGCCGGTCTTTATCTATCTGCATGTGGAAACCCTGACAGGGAGAAGAAGCGTCAAGAAATCCTTCAGAAGCCTTTCGATCATTCCGCTGATTACCTCCGTGCTCTGCATGACAAGCGCATATCACCCTTTGATGAACAGCAACATGCAAATCAGCGGCGACCTGGCGACAAGAGTGATCCTTCTCGACTATGGGATTTGGTTTTATATTCAGGAAGCCTATGATTATGTGTTAATCGTTGTGTCCTTCTATAGAATCACAAAAATCTTTTCTGAAATCCCTCAACGGCTGAGAATTCCCTTAGTCATTACGACGATCGGCGTAATATCCGTTTTCGTGATCGATGTGCTGGTTATTTTTAAATTCATTATCACCAGTATCGATCCGACTCTTGTGGCAACGGTGATAACCTTGTATTTATCCTATTTCGCGCTTTTCTCAACCAATATGGCCAGTATTATCATGACCGCGCGAGAGAGAATTTATTTTAACCTCACCAGCATGTTATTTGTACTGGATAGCATGGGAAGGATTATCGACAGCAATATCAAGGCGCAGGAACTGATAAAAAAACTGAAGCTGGAGGGGAAAGCGACTCGCTTTGATGATTTTCTCGACGCCTGGATGGCAGCCGGAGAAGGCCGGGCGTCGGATTATAACAGAGATGTGCTAACGATTCAGATTGATGAGAAAGAAAGGCATTATCAAATAACCCGCCAGGAAGTTACCGAAAATGAAGAAGTGCAGGGATGCTTTATCCAAATACAGGAAATCACACAAATATACGAGCTTATGCGCTCTTTGGAGAATTCGGCATTCTACGACGCGCTGACAGGGATACACAACCGTAACGCTTATATTTTGCGGCTTAACGAATGGGATACTGCGTCGACGCTGCCTTTGGCCATTATCGTGGCGGATATCAATCACTTAAAGGCGATAAATGATACCTACGGACATATTATCGGCGACGAATTACTCAAAGTCGTAGCAAGAATTATCTCTTCCTGCTCGCCGGATCGAGCAGGGGTTTTCCGTATCGGCGGAGATGAATTCGTGGTAATGATACCAAATAGCAATGAGGAAGAACTCGAAACGGTGATGGCGGCGATAAAGGCACAGTGCGAGTCTTTCCAACACAAGGACTTCGGCTCGCCGAGCGTCGCCATTGGCGGCGTGCTTCGCGTCGAGATGGGCAACGACATACGCGAGCTGGTCAAGCAGGCGGATGAGAGTATGTACAGAGACAAGTATGACAGGCGCAGGGGATAATGCCCGGCTGCGAGGGCGCTGTTATTTATGCCTATAGGCAGGCTGCCTTTTTTTTGATAAGATGAGCATAGGGGAAGACACGCCGTTCTTCGGCGGAGCATTTACTTTAGCAAAGGAGGGCTTGCGATGGCAGAGAAAACGAATACTTTTTTGAACATTGAACCAATGGATTTGTCGAACACTTGCATTAAGAAGGATTCGCTCAAAGGTGAGGTTGCCGTTGTTACGGGCAGCACGAGCAATGTCGGCTTAGGCTATGTCCGCGCGATAGCCTGGGCAGGCGGAAAAGTAGTCGTCTCGGGCAGGAACGAGGAGGCGGGCGTTGAAATCGAACGCGTAATCAATGAGGAGAATGCGCCCGGGACAGCCGTGTTTGTCAAATGTGATGTGACAAGGGAGGAAGACGTCCTGTATCTGGCAAAAAGGGCGAACGAAGTCTTTGGCAAAGTGGACATATTGGTCAACAATGCCATGAACCTGGCTTTAAACGGACCGGTACTTGCTTCGCCTGTCAGCGACCTGGAGCAGTCCTTTGCCATCTCCGGGCGCGGAACGATGCTGACGATTAAGGCTTTCGTGCCGGCTATGCTGGAACGTAAGCACGGTGTGGTGGTTTATAGCACGACGCAGTTCCACTATTCTCCGCCGATGATTGGCGGCGCGATGTACACGGCGGGTAAAGCGGCGGCGACGTCGATTACCATGTCCCTTGCCAATGAGATAGGCCCTTACGAAAAAACGGGCGTCGGGGTATTCTGCATGATTCCCGCCGGCGTAGGCCGCTTCGACCCGTCCAGGAGNCCGGTCTCTCCGGATGGCAGGGAGTTGAGCGCCGTACCGCGTTCAAGCACGACCGGGTTTAACGGTCCTATCCCGCCGGAGGCCAATGCCGCGGGATTGGTCTACAGCATCCTGCGCGCGGACAAGCTGCACGGTTCAGGCATAAGCGTTATCGATGCTTTTCATGAGATGAAATACCCCTTCCCGAATCCGGAGGCGGCAAAACCGAGCGATATGCGTCGATTGACCGACAATGAGCTTACGCTTGTATTCCGGAATTCCGGGCCGGGCTTTAGATAGAAGGAATAGGAGCGCGTCCGCGGATAACCAATATATGGCGTATGACGAAGCCGTAAACAGGACATTAAGATGTCCTGTTTACGGCTTTTTTGAATAACGCTATAAGCGCGCCAAATAAAAGAGCTAGATTCTTTTAACGCTTTACGATAAAATGAGAAGACCGGAAGGAAGAGAAAACAGATAAGCGAGCTTCCCAAAGGATAAGGAGTGAGACAGGTGGCGAATTTCTTTAGCAAAGGAAAATCTGAGGAACAGCAAGATAAAGTCATCCCTATCGATGTGGAGCAGATCAACCCGAATCCCTTCCAACCCCGCAAACACTTTGAAGCGATGCAGATGGAGGAATTGAGCCGGTCGATAGCGGAAAAAGGAATTATACAACCGATTGTTGTACGGCAAGACGGGGATAGATATGAGATTGTCGCGGGAGAAAGGCGCTGGCGGGCGGCAAAGATGGCGGGATATAAAGCGGTCCCGGCAATTGTACGCGAATACACAGATCAGGAATTGACAGAAATTGCGCTGGTGGAAAACTTGCAGCGGGCGGACTTGAGCTATTTCGAAGAAGCGGAAGGGTACCGGCGGCTGATCGAAGAGTTCCGGATAACACAGGAAGAAATTGCGGAGAAAGTCGGAAAGAGCCAGCCAACGATCGCCAATAAACTGCGCATACTCAGAATTGATCCGGCAGTCAAAGAGCAGATCATGGTGGAGCTGATTACCGAACGCCATGTCAGGGCGCTGCTTAAACTGAAAACACCCGAAGAGCAACTGGCAATACTGAAGGAAGTCTATGAAAACGAACTCAATGTCAAAGATACGGAAATCATGATTAACGACTATCTGGAAGGACGAACCGCATTACCCGGGGAGGGCCCTGACGAGGATGAAGAACCACAGGAAGAACGGAAGAAACAAACCTTTCACAGAGTTTTTTCTGACATGCGAATTTATGTCAATACGATAAAGGCTGCTGTGGCAACCATCATCGATACCGGGGTTGATGTCGTCATGGATCAGGCTGAAACAGAGGACGCGATTCAGATTACAGTCACCATATCCAAAGTTTGACCGCAGTATTGTTTCACGTGAAACACGGAGGATCGTATGGGAAAGGTGTTGGCTGTCGCCAATCAAAAGGGCGGAGTAGCAAAAACGACTACATCCGTTAATCTTGCCGCTGCGCTGGCAGAAGTGGGAAAGAAGGTTCTTCTGGCGGATATTGACCCGCAGGGAAACGCAACCAGTGGTTTAGGCGTGGAAAAGAAATCCGGTATGCGGTGTATCTATGATATGCTGATTAATGACTATCCCATCGAAAGACTTTATCAACCCACGCCGGTGGAAGGCTTGACACTATTGCCCGCGACGATACAGCTTGCCGGCGCCGAAGTGGAGCTGGTTCCTCTGGTTAACAGAGAAAAGCTCTTAAAAAGCGCTATGGATAAAGTGAAGGATCAATTTGACTATGTGTTGATTGACTGCCCGCCCTCATTGGGCCTGTTGACACTCAACGCGCTATCTGCCGCAGACGGCGTGCTTATTCCGGTGCAGTGCGAGTATTATGCTCTTGAAGGCTTGGGGCAATTGATGAACACAATAGAGTTGGTAAAAAAATATCTAAACCATAAGTTAAGCGTATTTGGAACCTTGCTGACAATGCAAGATCCCAGAACCAATCTTTCCACACAGGTAGCGGAAGAAGTTCGCGCTTTCTTTAAGGAAAAAGTATTCACACAGGCGATTTACAGGAATGTCAGGCTCAGCGAAGCGCCCAGCTATGGCTTGCCTATTCATCTATACGATCCTCGTTCGAAAGGGGCGGAACAATACCGGCTCGTTGCTTTGGAGGTAATCGATCGTGGCTAAAATGAAAAAAATCGGAGGACTCGGCAGAGGGTTGGGCGCGCTGATTCCCAACAGCCTGGATGCGGAAGACAGCAGTTTTACCGAAGCCGGCAAACAGGAGGTGCTGCTGGAGAGGATCGAAGGAAACCCCTATCAGCCTCGCAGCACTTTTGATCAAGAAAAACTCCGGGAGCTGACAGAGTCCATCCGGGAGCATGGCGTGATACAGCCGGTTTTGCTGCGTTCCATGGGAGATACGTATCAGCTTGTGGCCGGTGAACGCAGGCTCAGGGCAGCGAAGGAAGCGGGATTGGAACGTATTCCGGCATTAATCAGGGAGATGACCGAGAGCGAGATGATGGAGATTTCGCTTATTGAAAACATTCAGCGTCAAGACCTTGACCCCGTCGAGGAAGCCCGCGCCTATCAGCGCTTATCTGAGGAGTTTAGGCTGACGCAGGAGCAGATCGCAAAAAGAGTCGCCAAAAGCAGGTCTTATATCGCCAATACCATACGCCTGCTGCATTTGCCGGCTTTAGTTCTCCAGTATCTGGTAGATGGAAAGCTGACAGCCGGCCATCTTCGGCCGCTGCTTGCTTTAAATGAAGAGAATGCGCTATTGCTTGCCAAGCGCTTGGTCGAGGAGGACGCTTCGGTCAGGGACGCCGAGCAATGGACGAGGCTGCTGTTGGAAGCGGAGAAAAGCCCTCCGCCGGAAGAGGAGGCGGAACCCTCTGTCTCAGCCAGGGTTCGAAGACAGAGCAAAGCGCTGTCTCCGGAGCTCAGCGAGATTCAGCGCCTGCTGCGGGAAGCGGTGAATACAAAGGTGGAAATCATTCAAAATGAAAAAGGCGGCAGAATCGTCATCGATTACTATACAACGGATGATCTCGAACGAATTTTGGAGCTGATTGCGGGAGAACGGCAGCTGAGCTGAACGGCCCTGTGACGAGGCGCCGTGCCTGACGGAAGCAATACCTCTGCCCCTAAGTAGGCGTCGAACAGGACCAAGGGAAAAGCGGGATTCTCCCCGTGCTGTTTATTTATGTATTTATGGAGTTTTCACAGCGGACCAAAGGGCAACGGTCTTGCTTTTATCATCGGCATCCAGTAAAATAATACTTGGTTTGTAATGCTGCTTTTCGTGGCGATGCTTTGCCATGAGAGCGTATTGCAATGCNGCGTAAACAACAAAGTCAAAGAAGGAGGAAACGGTATGAGTTGTAATTGTGGTTCTGTGGTTAAGGATGAACGGTTTTTGCTGATCGACAAAATTCTTGAGCAGAACAATCGCGACGAAGCCATGCTCATTCAGATTCTTGAGCAGGTCCAGCATGAATTAGGCTATTTGCCCGAGGATGTACAGTCCTATTTGGCGGAGGCCATTGGTATACCACTTAGTACNATCTATGGAGTGGTTACGTTCTATTCGCTATTCACCACAGAACCCATCGGAAAATACATCATCAATGTATGCATGGGGACGGCGTGTTATGTAAAAGGCGCAAGAGATATTCTTGCGGAATTTGAAAAACAGCTTGACGTAAAAGTCGGCGGTACGACAGAAGACGCGAAATTTACCCTTAGAGCCTGCCGCTGTCTCGGCGCTTGCGGGTTGGCCCCTGTCCTGAACGTCAACGGAAAGGTGTTTGGACGCCTGACGACAGGTGACGTGCGCAAAATCATCGACCAATTTGAGTAAGCATACGAAGAGGGAGGTATGGCGATGAATAGTATCGAAGAACTGAAAGAGATTAAGAGGAAAAAAGAAGCGCTTGTTGCCGATCGCAACGCGAACGGGATTCCGACCGTCAATGTCCATATGGGAACATGCGGGACCGCGGCAGGTTCCACAGACGTGCTGAATGCTGTTATAGAAGAAGTAAAAACCCGGAATCTGGAGAAGATCTATGTTATGCAGAGCGGCTGCCCGGGCGTGTGTATCAACGAGCCGATGCTGACGCTGACGATCCCCGGTGAAGTGCCTTACATCTATATTAAGGTTACACCGGAGAATGCGAAAGAAATCATTTCCCGTCATGTCATAGACAACCAGCCGATACCGGAATGGCTGCTGAATCTGAAGAAATAAGCATAGATTGCGAAGGATAGGAGGAAAAGAGACATGGATTTTAATCGTGCTCATGTCCTGGAGATGGAAAATATCGAGTTTTTCCAACACCAAAAGAGGGTAGCTTTGGAAAACTGCGGATTGATCGATCCGGAGAGCATAGAAGAATACATAGCAAAGGACGGCTACTTTGCTTTGGCGAAATGCGTCAGCGAAATGACCCCGGGCGCGGTCATTGAAGAAATCACCAAATCCGGGCTGAGAGGCCGGGGTGGAGCGGGCTTCCCTACCGGGACGAAGTGGGCCTTTGCGGCGCCCGAAGTGGCGGATCAGAAATATGTAGTGTGCAACGCCGACGAAGGCGACCCGGGCGCGTTTATGGACAGAAGCGTTCTGGAAGGCGACCCGCACAGAGTTTTGGAAGCGATGGCGATAGCCGGATATGCAATCGGCGCGTCACAAGGCTTCATCTATATCAGGGCGGAATACCCCATTGCTGTCGAGAGGCTCCGTCTTGCGATCCGGCAAGCGCGGGAACTCGGGGTGCTGGGCAAGAACCTTTTCGGCTCAGACTTTAGCTTTGATATTGACTTGCGCTTAGGCGCCGGCGCGTTTGTCTGCGGAGAAGAAAC
>WRNN01000012.1 GCA_009776595.1 Clostridiales bacterium | reverse complement strand
GATACAGCTATATATCGGGCGTTCTACCGTTATGTGTATGGCTTTTTCGAACGGGCGGAGGCGGACAACGTCATTTGGGTATGGAACCCGAACGGCGGCTCCTATCCGGATTTTAAGTGGAATCACGAGCTTATGTATTACCCCGGCGACACGTTTGTGGATATCGTAGGAATGACCAGATATAATACGGGTACATATTACAGCAACTTCGGTGAAAAATGGAGGGAATTCGACGAACTCTACGATGCGCTGTACCTGTCGTATACGACGCGGTATACGCAGCCGCTGATGATTACGGAATTCGCTTCCGCGAGCATGGGGGGAGATAAGGAGCAGTGGGTCGAGCGAATGTTTGCGCATATCGGGCAATACCCAAGGATCAAAGCGGCTGTATGGTGGGATTATTACGACCGGGATGCTGCCGGAAACCTGAGCCGCTCCTACCTCATCGAGGAGACGCAGGCCTTGATGGATATATTCCGGCAAAACCTGCGTCAGTCGGCGCCCGCTGCTTTGATCGGCCTAAGCTTATCGCAGGATGTCCCGGTATTGCCGTAAAACGCGGACAAATTCACGCCGCAGCCCGCCTTCGTCCATACCCGGATTTCCCTCGGCGACTTCAATCACCTTTNCCAGCTCTACGTTTCCCCTATACTGCGAATCNCGNAGCAGATGCCCGAAGGCTGCCACGCTTGACGCGAAGTTAAAGTCTGTCGTATTTCGCTCAAGCAATCTGTCTATCGTAACCGGATGCGTGATCAGTTGGCTTGCGCTTGCGTAGGGGTCTTTGTAGCGGATCCGCACTTCAAAGAATTCGTCTCCATAGACGGCGGGCGCGGGTGCGGGCGCGTTGTTGGTATATTTATATTCTCCTCCGGCGCCGTTTTGGAGCGTCAGTTCAAACATAAGCACCACGTCCGTGCCAATGCCAATTTCTCCCGCGTCTTTGGTATCGTCGGTAAAATCCCGGTTCTCCAGACGCCTGTTNTCATAGCCGATCAGCCTGTAGCCGGAAACCAGNGCCGGNTTGAACTCCACCTGCGCCTTGACGTCTTCGGCAATGACATAGAGATTTGCGGCAAGCTCGTCCACCAGCACTTTTTTTGCTGTGGCGACCGAGTCCAGATAGTTATAGTTACCGTTTCCGTTTTTGGCAAGCGTTTCCATCTTATTATCCTTGATATTTTCCGTTCCGACACCGAGTACGCTCAGATATACGCCGGTTTCCCGCTTTTGGCTGATAAAGCGTTCCAATTCCTCCACGCTGGAAATGCCGACATTAAAATCTCCGTCCGTCGCCAGGATCACGCGGTTATTCCCGCCACGAATAAAGTTCTGCTCCGCCAGCCGGTAGGCTGCCTGTATCCCTCCCGCGCCGGCTGTGCTGCCTCCAGCCTCTAAACCATTGATGACGTCCATGATTCTTTTTTTATCACTGCCCCGGGCGCTGTCCAGCGCAATACGGGATGCATTTGCATAGGTAACGATGGAAACGGAATCCTCCGGGCCGAGCGTCTCGACAAGCAAGCCGAAAGCAGACTTCAGCAGGGGGAGTTTATCGTAGGAATTCATCGATCCNGACACGTCGATCAGAAAGGTCAGGTTGCTGGGCCGGAGTTCTTCTCTGTCGATCTCCTTTGACTGCACCCGGACAAAAGCAAGGGCATTGTCCGCCGAAAACGGCGAGGGACCTAGTTCCGTGTAGATGGCGAAAGGACTGTCGTCGTGTGTTAAGACCTGATCATAGTTGAAATAATTGATCATTTCTTCGATTCTTACCGCGTCGGCGGGAGGCAGATTTCCGCTTTCTATATACCGGACTACGTTTCTATAGGAAGCCGTATCGACCTTCAGGGAGAAGGTAAGCATGGTTTTTTCTGAAGTGGGTACCATGCGGTTTTCATTNATGACGAGNTATTCTTCGTCTGAATTNGNAATAAAGTATTCTTCCGATAGGTTGGTGATTCCCGGATCCTTTGCGGTGGTGCTTGCCGGGGGCGCAAAACTGGGCTCGTCAGTCGCTGTTGACGACGAAAGGGGAGGGGCTGCATTCGTGGTCGAAGAGCCGGAGGAAGGGGGGGCGGATTGGGTTGCGGCGGTACCGCTTTCCCTTGCACTTCCTCCGCAGCCAGTCAGCGCGGCAAGCAGGGTAAGGATCAAGATAGCAATGGCGATTCTTTTCATGGCAAACTCTCCTTTGATTTTTTCGGGTATTGGATGGTCCCTTACTCTATAAACCCGAAAGAACCCGGAAACATTACAGCGCGAAAAAATTAATTCATTCTTTTGCCGATTTCAACTAGATCTTCATACGTGTACATACTGCTGATCGTATAAAGGATCCCGTTCCTGCCGAATTTAAGGATACAGTAATCGTTTTTGACCAGGCCGTACGCGGGGTTTCCGTTGATGGTAATTCTACTGAAGCCTCCTGTTTCGAAGCTGTCGTATTCCTCCGCGACAAGCCGGATGGCATTTCTTTTTTCGTTTGTGATTTCCATGATTGCGGCGCTATGGTCATAGTCGACGCTTGTAACCTTGTAACCTGCAGGCAGATTTGTGTTCACGAAGCGGACGCTTTCCCGCAGGGTGTCCGCCGGAGAGTCTTCCGCGACAGGCGGCAAAGGAGAGGCTGCAGGCGGCAAAGGAGAAGATTGGGGGGGAGGAGAGGTCGAAGAAGATGACATGCCGGCGGAAGGCCATGGCAAGCCGCTTCTGAAGCTGCCGATGGCAATCGCCGCAAAAACCAGGATCGCCGCCAGAGACAGCAGCATCGTACGCCTGTTTTTGTGCTTGCGTCTGCGCGTTTCCCTGTCGAGTTCGGCTAATTCCTGCAATAAAGCGGCATTTTCATGATCGGCATACGCTTTAGCCAGTTCTTGATAGAATTTTTCGCTGCTATTCTTCTCCATTCGCGTATCCCGCCTCTCTGAACAATATCGCTAATTTTTTCTTTGCCCGGTGGATGCGCACGGTAACATTGTTTTCACTGATATGCANCAGGNCCGCGATTTCTTTATGGGGCAGGTCATGGGCNTATTTCAGGAGNAANGGGGCGCGCAATTCCTCATTGAGAAGGTCGACCAGTTTCAACATATCCTGTGTAATGGCTGCAGANAGAACCTTATCCTCGGGATTGTCTTCCGTTTCTTCCGCTTCGAGGCCTTCCTCCAGCACGAGGTATGGTTTTTGTTTTCCTAAAATGGTAAGGGCGGTGTTTTTGACAATGGTGACAAGGAAGGATACCGTTCGGGAAGAAGCGATGTCGTCAATTTTGCCCATATTTTTATAAATGCGTATGAACGCTTCACTGACAGCGTCTTCGGCGAGGCTGTAGTCTCGCAGTATGCCATAAGCTTTATGCAAGAGAAGCCTTCTGTATCTTTCGAAGAGCTGCTCGAATTTATCCCGGTCGGCTTCCGTTGCGAAAGCCAGAATGATGAGCATGGGCGACTCCTTGCCAACATGGGCTAATAAGTATAACCCGGATAATACGAAGAATATTACTGCTTGTCGATTTATTTATAACACAGCGGGGACCCGTATGCAATCATACGTATTCGGGACCTACGGCAGGAGCGGAGGGATAGCGTCCGGCAAGGCGGCTGGCGCCGGATTTCAGCGCCGGAATTTAGCTCTTGACATTTCATAGCGCAGCGCGTATGATTGAACATGCGCTAGCACTCAATAGAGATGAGTGCTAATAAGGTGAGGAAAGACAGTTATTATTGTACTAGTATGAGGAGGTAATCGTATGAGTTTAAAAATCAAACCCCTTGGTGACAAACTGGTGGTAAAACCCATCAGCGCCGAGCAGAAACTGGCCAGTGGCATTTTTATTCCCGATACTGCCGCTGAAAAGCCCCAGCAGGGCGAAGTTTTGGCCGTAGGCAGCGGGCGCATACTGGAGAACGGAACCAGGGTTCCCATGGAAGTCCAGATCGGCGACAAGGTACTCTACAGCAAATACAGCGGCACAGAAATTAAGATTGATGAGGAAGATCTGCTGATCCTCAACGAACGGGATATTCACGCCATTCTTTAATTGCACGGAATCGAGCGGAAACACTATTTTACATGTTGAAAGGATTGATGAACCATGGCCAAAGATATGCTATACGCGGAAGACGCCCGTAAAGCCTTGGAGAAGGGTGTTAATCAACTAGCCGAAGCGGTAAAAATTACGATGGGGCCCAAGGGGCGGAATGTAGTGCTGGCGGCGCGTTTCGGATCGCCTACGATTACCAATGACGGCGTTACCATTGCCAGAGATATTGAACTTGAGGATCCCTTTGAAAACCTGGGCGCTCAGTTAGTGAAGGAAGTCGCGACGAAGACGAATGATATTGCCGGCGACGGCACCACCACCGCCACGCTTCTGGCACAGGCGATTATCCGGGAAGGGCTGAAGAACGTAGCTGCCGGGGCGAACCCGATCATCGTGAAAAAAGGCATCGAGACGGCGGTAGCCGCAACGGTGGCTGAGATTAAAAAGATTGCCAAACCGATTGAATCCAAGGAAGCCATTAGCCAGGTAGCTACCGTTTCCGCCGGAGATCCCGTCATCGGCGATCTGATTGCCGACGCCATGGAGAAGGTTGGCAATGACGGCGTGATCACAGTGGAAGAATCTCAAACGATGAGTACGCAGTTGGAAGAAGTGGAAGGCATGCAGTTTGACAGAGGCTATGTCTCCGCTTATATGGCGACCGACACGGAAAAAATGGAAGCCAATCTCTCCGATTGCTATATATTGATAACGGACAAAAAGATTACGAATATCCAGGAAATCCTGCCTATCCTCGAACAGGTGGTCAAGGCGGGGAAACCTTTGCTCTTGATTGTAGAAGACATCGAGGGCGAAGCGCTGGCAACGCTTGTCTTGAATAAACTGAGAGGAACCTTCACTTGTGTGGCGGTGAAAGCCCCCGGCTTTGGCGACCGCCGCAAAGCGATGCTGGAAGATATCGCCATCCTCACCGGCGGGGAGGTCATCAGCGAAGATCTTGGGCTGAAGCTGGAAAACGCAAATCTGGAAATGCTGGGTTATGCTTCGCGGGTGCGCGTCGATAAAGACAATACGACGATTATCGAAGGCAAAGGCGATAAAGCCCTCATTGAGACCCGCATTAACTCGATTAAGCACCAGGCAGAAGAGACAACCTCTGAATTCGACAGGGAGAAGCTGCAGGAACGTCTGGCGAAGCTTGCCGGCGGGGTTGCCGTTATCCAGGTCGGCGCCGCGACCGAGACAGAGCTGAAAGAGAAGAAACACCGTATCGAAGACGCTTTGGCGGCAACCAGGGCAGCTGTAGAAGAAGGCATCGTATCCGGCGGCGGCACAGCGCTGCTCAACGCACAAAAAGCGCTGGAGAATGTGGTCGGGGATACGGCGGATGAAAATACGGGTATCACGATCGTACGTAAAGCCCTCGAGGAGCCCCTGAAGCAAATCGCTTTTAACGCAGGCGCGGAAGGCTCCGTAATTGTAGAAAAGGTAAAAGGCTTTGAGCCAGGCATCGGTTACAACGCATTAACGGATCAATTTGAAGATATGATCAAAGCCGGTATCGTGGATCCGGCGAAAGTAACCCGCTCCGCGCTCCAGAACGCCGCGTCAATTGCCGCCATGATGCTCACCACCGAGTGTCTGGTTGTAGACAAACCGGAAAAGAACCCGGCGCCGCCTATGGGCGGCGGCATGGATCCCGGCATGGGCATGATGTAAGCGGGGCTGAAGTACCCTGCGGCGTGTCGGCCTGCGCAATCTGATGACAAAACCAGCCTCTGACAGTGAAATGACTGAGAAGAGGCTGGTTATTTTGTATGCGTAAGGTATCCGGATCATGTGAAAGCNATGCGTTGTTAGTCCGTTTGCAGCAGTTCGAATTCATTTTTNTGAAAACGAATCAAGCCCTCGTCGCGCATTTTACCTAGTTCATTGGACATGGCGCTTCTGTCGACACAAAGATAACGGGCCATTTCCTCACGGTTAAACGGGATAACAAATTTGTTTGCTTCTCCTCTGTGGGCGTCCAGGAAGGACAGGATCCTCTCCCTTGTCGTCCGTTTAGACAGGATGTCGATCTTCTGATTCAGCAGCAAGGTTTTCTTTGCGATCAGGAGGAGCATATTTTCGATCATCCGGGCGTGNAAGCCGCAAGCGGAGGAGCAGGTGTTGATGATTTTTCGATAATTGATGAACAGAATTTCTGCTTTCTCTGAAGCTTGTACGGTTACCGGGCTGTGATCGATCCCCGCNCAGGCAAATACTTCCGCGAACAGTTCGGGGGCGCGGAGTTCCGCCTGGATGGCGGTGTTGCCATTCACATCCTCCCGCGAAATAATAACGCTGCCCGAGAGGATCAGTCCGATCTGGTTCAGCGGATCGCCGGCTAGCAAAATGATATCCCCTTTGTCGAAACGCCTTGTTCGCGCATCGATACAGCGGGACATGGCTTCATAGTCCTCATAGGCAATGCCGTCCAGGAGCGGGTTTTGCCGGATAACGTCAAATANCTGGTTCATCGCATGGCTCTTTCTTGTTGAAGAGGAGTTGCANCNGTAAGNCTTAGGGTTCTTTTAAGTATAGGGGATTTNANNNAGCATTGCAATCCGGCGGCGCAGTTGTTATGCTTANGCTGTAACCTTCAATTTGCGGCGGCGCACGGAGGAGGACGGCGAAAACGTGAAGACGCTGATACTCGCGATCAACGCCAAGTATATNCATACGGCNTTAGCTCCCTGGTATCTGANAGCGATGGTGCGGGAAGCAAATGCCGCNGTCNTGCGCAAAGAAGAGCAGCATGACGCCGAAGCAGCGGCAGGCTTCTCCGGTATTCTTGAGGAGCCTGAGATTCTGGAGACGAATGTAAACCGTCCCGCTGAAGAAATCCTGGCTGAAATACTGGAAGCCGGACCGGAAATACTGGCGGTCAGCTGCTATCTTTGGAACATTCATTTGGTGGAAGGGCTGCTGCGGGAGATTGACCGGCGGCTGCCCGATTGTATCCTGCTCCTTGGCGGACCGGAGGTGTCCTTCGATAGCGCTGAAAGGCTGAGGAATCTGCCGATGACGGATTATATCCTTTGCGGGGAAGGTGAGGCGTCTTTCGTGCGGCTGCTTTCCCTGCTTTATCAAGAGAAGGAAAACGACGACCCGGAATCAGTATTATATGGAGAAACCGGACTGTCGGCAGTCCCCGGGCTGACGTGGAGAAGGGATGGAGAAATCGTAGAAAATCCGATCCGGGAGATCGAGAGCGAGCCGCCGGATCCGCTTACGCCGGAGTATATGGAGCGGATAGCAGGGAGAATCGCATATCTGGAGACGTCGAGAGGCTGCCCCTTTCAATGCGGGTTTTGCCTTTCCGGCCGTTCGGATCCTGTACGCTTTTTTGACATGGAACAAATGAAGCATAATCTGATCAAGCTTGCGCGTTCCGGTACAAAGACGGTGAAACTGGTAGACAGGACATTTAACTGTCATCCTTCGCGGAGCCGGGAGATGATAGGCTTTTTGCTGGACAGCTNCCGGAAAGGGGATATACCGGAGGGAGTCTGTTTTCATTTTGAGGTAGCGGCGGATTTGTTTGACCGGCAGAGCATCGATTTACTCAGAGGCGCGCAGCCGGGGCTATTTCAACTGGAAATCGGCCTGCAAAGCTTTCGNCCCGCTACTTTGAAGCTGGTGGGGCGCAAGACCGATCTGGCATTGGCGAAAAAGAATATCCGGCTGTTAAGGGAGAAGAACAATATACACATTCACCTGGACTTGATTGCCGGTCTGCCGGGAGAGGATTATCAAAGCTTCGGTCACTCCTTTGATCAGGCTTTTGCGCTTTCCCCTCATATGCTGCAATTGGGCTTTCTTAAGCTGCTGCATGGCAGCAGATTGCGGGAGGAGAGTTTGCTGCACGGTATAGAATATGATTCCCTGCCCCCCTATCAGGTTCGTCAGACGAACGCGATCAAGGCGGAAGAGCTGGCGGATCTCTCCTTATGTGAAGACGCGTTAGACAGGCTGTATAACAGCGGCAGATTCCCCGAAACATGCGCGTACCTGCTGGAGGCGGCGCGAACGCCGGAGGGCGAAGCGCTATCGCCATTTCAACTTTTTTCTGCGATAGGCCGTTTCACAGGCACTTCTTTCGCTATGCCTCTCGAGGCCTACATCACAAAAATCATTGAATTTGGCGGCGCTATGTCATCTGTGGAGCAAAATGCCCTGCGTAACTGCCTGGCGACTGACTGGCTGCAGACAAACCACGTGGGCATTCTACCCCTATGCCTGCAGAAGGCGGATCCCCGTATTGCCCGCATCGGCCGCGTCTTGGAAAGGCTGTACAGTCAGGAGAAGCTTCCACCGGAATTAGGCAGCAGAAGGCCCTATGGCTTTGCTTTATTGTATAAAGGAGACAAAACGCAAATCGCTCTGGTGGACTACCGGAAGCCAAGACCCGTATTAGGCAACTATCCCTTGCGGTTACTGGACACGGATGCGTTGGATAAGATAACAAGCATAGGACAGATATAGCGATGAAACAGGCGCCATAGCTTTAACGATTCGCAAGATAACGCAGGCAAAGCGGTTGAAACGGGCCACACAGGAGAGCAAGCAGAAAAAGAGAGAGGAGTTCCCTTATGAAAGAGCTGGAACTGGAACGGATAATCATCACGCAGGAGGAAATACACAAGAGAGTCGCCGGGTTAGGCGCGCAAATCACAGAAGACTATAAAGATAAAGACTTGTTTGTGATAGGCATACTCAAAGGCGCGTCGGTTTTTATGTCAGACCTGATCAGAGAGATTAAGACGCCGCTGGAAATCGACTTTATGTCCCTGAAAAGCTACGGGGCGTCTACGAAAACCTCCGGCGTCGTCAGAATGCTGCGGGACCTGGATCAGGACATTTCCGGTAGAGACGTCCTGGTGGTCGAAGACATTGTGGATACCGGCCTGACACTGAGCTATCTCAAAGAGAGCCTGCTGGTTCGAAAACCGGCGTCGCTGAAGATATGTACTTTTCTTGACAAGCCCTCCCGCCGCAAGGTGGAGTTGGAGCCGGATTACTGCGGCGTCGTCATCGACGATGTTTTCGTAGTCGGCTATGGCCTGGATTACAACGAAAAAGGCAGGGAGCTTCCTTATATCGCCGAACTAAAGCAATGATATCACAAGCAATAATATCCATTATTGACCCCTATAGGTCCTTGTGCTAGAATGAGTGAGGCGCTATGCTGTCAGGCATCTGCCAATGCTACTGTAGCTCAGTTGGTAGAGCAGCTGATTCGTAATCAGCAGGTCTGGAGTTCGAGTCTCCACAGTAGCTCTGTATGAAAAGCCCCCGTAAAGNCTTGATATAAGGACTTGCGGGGNTTTTGCTTTTTGTGTCATGGAAAATATTAAAATATAACAATAGAATTTGAACATGAGGTCGTAGACTTAATTACGGTTTTCGCCTTTTTGATTTTTCACGAAAGCCGAGTATTTTGTTGTTTATGTCCCGATAGGATTGGATGAGTTCATCGCAATGAGTTCATCGCATATGTTGCCTGATCCATAGATTCCTGATACAATTATGGAAAAGCGAAAGGGGCTGGAGCTGTTGAAAAAGCTTTTTACTGTGGCGATACAAAAAGAAGATGAATGGTATGTTGCAAAATGTATTGAAAATAGCGTAGCCTCGCAAGGAAAGACAATGGATGAGGCGATCATTAATCTACAAGAAGCAGTTGCGCTTTATTACGAAGATGAGGTTCTGCCAATGTTTTCTCAAACATTCGTTACAACAATGGAGATCGCGCTATAATGCCGCCGGTATTAAGACCGGAGCAGATCATCAAGGGNCTGGAAGGGAACGGATTCCGATTTGTCAAGCAGAGGGGCAGCCACAGGAAATACAAAAAGAACGGCAGGACTGTCATTGTCCCTATGCATGATGAAGTCGCAAAGGGAACGCTCCTGTCAATTCTGGAACAATCGGGTCTGACCCTTGCTGAACTGTTGAAGTATAGTTGAATACCAAATTAGGCATACACATGAATAGTCACCCTTCTGATCTGCCCAGACTCAGAAGGGTTTTTCTCATTGTACAGTATCTCAGCTCCGCTTGCTCACGNGTGCGACTAATAATCCTCATCCGGCGTCTCCGTCCAAAACAGGGTATAAATCATGCGTTTTGGACGAAGAAACAAGGGNAAATGAAGCTAATTCGATTTGATTGGTCCAAAACAGGGTATAAAACATGCGTTTTGGACGAAATATAAGCGGCGCTTTCACGCCGCTTTCATGTCGCTTTTCATGACATAAGTAATACGAGAAAAAATCAAAAATTGTGCTTGACTCTTACACTGTGTCAAGGAGTATTCTTGAAACACAAACCGGTTTGTATAAAGAAAGGTGCACACCATGTTCAGGATTGGCGAGTTTTCAAAGATTGTGCGGGTATCGCCCCGGATGCTGCGGCACTACGAAAAATGCGGGTTATTCATCCCTGCGGAGACAGACAGGTTCACCGGCTATCGGCTATACAGCGCCGGCCAGATTCCGCTTCTTGGGAGAATTGCAGCACTGCGGGATATGGGCTTTTCCATCAGCGAGATCGGCGATATTTTGCCGAACATGGAAAACCCTGCATACATGGACAAGGTGTTACGCGAGAAGTCTGCTTCGGTGAAGTTGGCAATCAAAGCCGGGCAGCAAAAACTGGAAATGCTCATGCAAATGAGAGACACGACGCGAAAGGAGCAAAATAGTATGGTCTTTGAAGTTGAAATAAAGAAACTGCCTCCCGTAAAGGTCTTGACCTTGCGCGGGATAATTCCCCACTATAGGGACGAGGGTATGTTATGGGAGAAGTTGGGTAGGTACATCGCCGAAAACGAAATCGTATGCCAAAACAATGGGTATTCCATTTATTATGACGAGGAATACAAAGAAAGCGAACCCGATGTGGAGATCGCTGTCCCGGTTCACGCGCTTGGCAAGAGTGAAGGCGATTTTGTCTACAAGGAGTATCCGGAAATCCCGGTTGCTGCGACGATCCGGTTCTCAGGCCCCTTTGATGGCGGGTATGACGCTGCCAGTGAAAAACTCGCCGGATGGATGGAGGAAAACGGATATGGCTTTTCGGGGCCGCTTCGCGGGTATGTCGTCGAACCTCCGGCCGAGGACGGGGGCATGGCGAAATGCCTGACCGAACTCCAAGCCCCGGTCAAGAAGATATAAGAGCAGGAAGCATAGCAAACAGCTCCATAATTTATAATAACACCGCACGAACAATTCAAGCGTAAAGGCTGTAGTTGGAAACACCTGAAAAACAAGGCTACAACGCTATTTACAGCATGAAGCGCGAACACAGGCAAATCAAATCAAAATCAAAATCAAAACCGACCGTCGGAAAGGGGCAAACTGATTTGATTGACAAGAACCATATTTTTACTTTATAATATGCCCATCCTGCAAATGATACACTTACTCGAAAGGGGTTGATAGATATGACGTTTATGATGGTGATTATAACTTAAACTGAATATTAGGCATAAGCTATGAAACGGTACTATCGTCCGTATCTTTTGCTGTGCCGCCCACAGTAACCTTTCGTGAATACTGCTGTTAGAGGGATACGATTGAGGTTGTATCCCTTTTTTTGCGGATACCGTAGACAGCGGCTACCAGTAACAGGTTGCTTGTCTGCGGTATCTTTCTGCCAATAAAATGGAGGGGATATCAAGTGGAGTTACTGGAAACAATCAGAAAACGCGTTTCCGTTAGAAGATTTTCTGACAAACCAATATCTGACGAAATTATCATCGAAATGCTGGACGCAGCACGCCTTGTCCCAACACCGGGCAATGGGCACGGTAATGTAATCGGCGTAATCAAAGATCAGGAGCTTAAAATTGAACTCGCACAGGCGGCGGGCGGACAGATGTGGATAGCCTCCGCACCGGTTGTGTTTGCCTTATGTTGCGATATTTCATGGGATCTCAAGGAACAGCCGGAGGAAGATTTCGGGTTGCTTGTCAACTATTTGCGGTTCGGCAAAGAATTTGTTAACTATACGAATCAATGCCCGGATAGAAAAACGATGAACAAGCTATTCGCCAACGGTGGCCCGTGTCTTCCCGGAGAACATATTTTCCTCACAGCGGTATCATATGGTCTATCTGCATGTTTCATCGGTTATTTAGACACAGAAAAAGCCGCAAAGATTTTACAACTGCCGGATCACATTGCTTGCCTTTTTCTTTTGCCAGTGGGTTATGCCGCCGAAAATGTAAACCCGCCGTTGAAGAAAAATATTAGTGAAATAAGTTTCACAGACACATGGACGAACAGATTTGGAGGATGACATTTTGTTCAACGAAAAACCAATTATTTCAAAATGGGTCGCAGATATGTACGACCAAAAAGAGACCGAAACAAATGATGTAGACTTATTGCTTTCGGTCATCGGGCAAACGTCTAAAAGAGTCCTTGAAGTCTGTTGCGGCAGCGGGCGCATCCTC
>WRNN01000011.1 GCA_009776595.1 Clostridiales bacterium | reverse complement strand
GTCGGCAATTCCCCTTCGGCAAAGGTTCTGCAGATTTCCGAGGCGGCTTCCAAGAATTATTATCTGAAGCGTGTGCTGGCGCCGGATGAAGCGGCGGCGCATATCGACGGGGATATCTATATCCATGATCTGTCCTGGTACGGCAAGACGCTGACCTGTCTGCAGATCCCTTTGGATAAGCTTCTGCGGGACGGCTTTAACAACGGACACGGCTATATCCGGCCGCCAAAGGGGATCAAGACTGCCGCGGCTTTGGCTGCCATCATTCTGCAAAGCAACCAGAACGACATGCACGGCGGTCAGTCTTTCGCCTACTTCGACAGGGATTTAGGCCGCTACGTAGAGATGGAGTACGAGCGCCAAAAGAGGCTGCTGCGAACCGATCTGGAGAAGATGGGGCTGGAGGCCGACCCGGATAAGCTTGCCGAAGTGGCGATGGAACGGACGGAGGAAGAAACCTACCAGGCGATGGAAGGCTTCATCTATAACCTGAATACGATGCACAGCCGGGCAGGCGCGCAGGTGCCTTTCTCCAGCGTCAATTTTGGCACGGATATTTCCTGGAACGGCCGTATGGTCACGGAAAAATTCCTCCTGGCCTACGAAAAAGGCCTGGGCAAAGGGGAGACGCCGCTCTTTCCCAATACCTGCTTCAAGGTCAAAGACGGGGTGAATTTTGAAGCCGACGATCCCAACTATGATTTATTTCTTCTGAGTATGAAAGTTGCCTGCTCCAGGCTCTTCCCGAATTTTTCCTTTCAGGACTCTTCCTTTAACGCGCCTTATCGGGATGAGGAAGTGGCTTATATGGGATGCCGGACCCGGGTGATCAGCGATGTATTCGGTATGGACGTGACGAACGGCCGCGGCAACCTGTCTTTCACCACCCTCAACCTTCCGCGGCTGGCGATCCGGGCGGAGAAGAATATCGCAGTCTTTTGGCGCTATCTGGACGATGCTGTGGATTTGGCGATCAAGCAGCTGCTGAATCGCTACGACGTGCAGAAAAATCTGAAAATGAAAGATTTCCCCTTCCTCATGGGGCAGCATTTATATGTGGACAGCGAGGATCTGCAGCCGAATGACCCGGTGGAGAAAGCGATACGGCACGGTACGCTGAGCATAGGCTTTATCGGTCTTGCGGAGTGCCTGAAAGCCCTCACGGGCAAACACCACGGGGAAGACGACGGCGCGCAGGCGCTGGGGCTTTCCATCATCAGCCACTTGCGCGTCCGCTGTGACAGGGCAAGCGAGGAACATGGATTGAACTTCAGCCTGCTGGCGACGCCCGCGGAGCAGCTTTCCGGCAAATTCACCAAGCTGGATGTAGAAAAATACGGCATCATTCCCGGCGTGACAGACAAAGAGTGGTATACGAATTCCTACCATGTGCCGGTGGAATACGAAATCGACGCCCTAAAGAAAATTGCGCTGGAAGGCCCTTACCATAAGTATTGCAATGCCGGNCANATCTCTTATGTAGAACTGCCCTCTGCGCCCAGAGGGAATCTGGAAGCCTTCGAAACCCTGATCAGGGCGATGTACGAAAGCGACATGGGTTATGCAGCCGTCAATTTTCCCGTAGATATCTGCAGGAATTGCGGACTGAACAGCGTCATCGAAACCGAAACCTGCCCGAAATGCGGCAGTACCGATATCAGCCGCGTACGCCGGATCACCGGCTATCTGTCGACCCTGGATAATTTCAACGACAGCAAGTATGCAGAAGCGAAAGCCCGCAGGACCCACATGACCCTCCCCAATAAGTAAGCTATAGCTATGGTTGCGCGGCAGCCCGCGTTGGCAGCTTAGGGGCAACGGAGGAAAGCAGGATGAGAATTGCAGGCGTTACGCATGAAAGCATTGTCGACGGTCCCGGGCTGCGTTTTGTGGTTTTTGCCCAGGGCTGTCCTCATCGCTGTCCGGGCTGCCATAATCCGGAGACCTGGAATCCGGTCGAGGGAGAGGAATGGTCCGTGCGGGAGCTTTTCCGGATTATCCGCCGGTCGCCGGATAAAGTGAAAGGCCTCACCCTGTCCGGCGGCGAGCCTTTCCTGCAGGCCGGCCAGATGGCGGAACTGGCGTCTCTTACCCGCCAGCTCGGTATGGACGTTACCGTTTATACCGGCTATGTATGGGAAGATTTGCAGGAAATGGCGGAAACGGATCCGGATATCGCAAAGCTGCTGCAGGAGACGGATCTGCTGGTGGACGGCCCTTATGTGGAAGCGCTGAAAGATATCGGCTTGCGTTTTCGCGGTTCGGTGAATCAGCGCCTGATCGACCTGAAAGCCAGCCGGGCAGAGGGTAAGACGGTTTTCCTGAATATATGAAACAAGCTGTCTATTCAGGATCGGTGATAAAGGCAGATCCTGAATTCCTTGATACGAAACAAGCAGAATCCTTCGCGATTTCATACGATATTCTTTGACATACACTGCAATATACTGTATATTAAGTGCGTGCGTTTTGGAGTGTTTAATAAATACCATACGAAATTGTTCGCCAGATTGGCGGCATAAAGCTGCATTTGCGCATTTCCGCAATCCGGCCACTTCTGAATTTGGTCAAGGAGAAATCCATGCGTGAATCGAAAAACGACCCTCTGTCCCCATTCAGCTTATTTGTATTGGATGAAGAGGTTTCCGGGCGTCTGGAACTTGAGGAAATCCTGGCGAGCCGGCCGGCGGTTTTACCCCATATAGCCTTCTTACGTTCCATGATCCAAATGAAGAATGGGGACAAAGACCGGGCCTATCCTGTAGTGAAACAGAACTATATGGATATGATCGAGGCCTTACGTGTAGTGGTGGACGAAAAAGACGCCTACACCCTCGGGCATTCCAAACGGGTTTCTGCTTATTCGGTATGGATCGGTAAGAAGCTCAGCCTGGCGGAAGGCGAGTTGGACAGCTTGCGTGTCGGCGGCTTGTTTCATGACGTGGGCAAAATCAGTGTTTCAGAAAAGATCTTACTCAAGTGCGGAGATTTGGACAGCGACGAATATGAGGAAATCAAGAAACACTCGCTGTGGGGCAGTCATATCCTTTCCGCGGTCTCCGTATACAAGGAGATTTGCCCGCTGATCAAAAGCCATCATGAACGAATCGACGGTCAAGGCTATCCCGATGGGCTTACGGGAGAGGAAATACCGTTTTTAGCCAGGATCATCACTGTCGCGGATTCCTTTGACGCGATGATGTCGGACAGGACTTACCGCTCCAGGCTGACCTTGCAGCAGACGATCAGCCAATTGGAAGCCGGAGCGGGCACGCAATTTGATCCGGATATAACGAAGGCGTTTCTGGAAGTGCTTTCTTCTCCGCTTTCCCCCGGCGACGACGCGATAAACATATAAAGGCGCCAAACAGACGCCCTTTGCATGCGTTTTACGTGCTGAGGACTGATTTTGGACTGGCAATTCCTGAGAGAAAGTGTTACAATATGTTGATAGTTGGGCGAAGCATATCTTAGGGAGAAGGCGCCGGAAGCGGATGGCAGGAAAGAATTGGCGGCGAAACAAATGGACGCGCAACAGGAATCAAGGCGTCGAATGGATGGAGGACGGCTTCCTGACGGATACCGGCCTGGTGAGGCAGGGCTTTATCGCTCGCGGGGGCGGCGTCAGTGCTGCGCCATATGATTCACTAAATCTTAGCTTCGGTTCCGGCGACGACGTCTCTGCGGTGATGGAGAACCGGCGCCGTGCGGAGCATGCGCTGAGATTTCCTCTTGTTCGCTGGGCCTGTGTGCATCAGGTCCATGGGATTGCCGTCCGGCAGGTCTCCGGGATGGATGCGGGCCAGAGAATCCCCGGTCCGGAAATCCTGCTGCCGGAAGCGGACGCTATGATAACGGACGAAGCAGGCGTCATACTGGTGACGCTGCATGCGGATTGCCTGCCGATCTATGTGCTGGACCCCCAGCAGCCCGCGATCGGCCTTGCGCACGCCGGATGGCGGGGAACCCTGGCCAACATAGCCGGGGCGCTGGTCCGGGCGATGCAGTCGGCTTTCGGGAGCCGTCCTTCGATGATGTTGGCGGCTATCGGCCCGGGCGCCGGGCCTTGTCATTATGAAGTGGGCGAACCTGTGTTAGGGAAGGCGGAAGAGCGCTTCGGCGCATTTCCCGAAGCCTTGTCCATGGTACTGCGGCCGTCGCCGAACCCGGGCAGGGCTTATTTAGATATGGAGAAAGCCAATGCCCTGTTGCTGGAGCAGAGCGGGATACCGGCAGGGCAGATTTCCCTTGCGGAGACTTGTACAATCTGCGAGAACCGGCGTTTTTTTTCCTACCGGATGCAGGACAAAGGCAGGCAAGCCGCCTTTTTTTCGTTTTCCACGCCGCAGTAGCGGGCCCGCTTTAATGTATGGAGGTTGGTATTGGCAGAGGCAACAAATAGCCGCCGCGTACGCCGGAACAGAAAGAGAAACCAGCGTTTCCTCATGCTGGCGCTGCTGTTGGTTGTATCCGTCTTTCTGGCAGGGGGCATATACAGTTTTATTCTCTATTCTTTATCCTCCATGGCCGGCTTGGATATGGTAAACGTTGTCTCCTGGGAGCGCAGTGTCACCGGTCCCGCCTGGTCGTTTCAAAGAGAGTATACGATTGATACGGACAGATCCTGTATGCTGATCCCTATTGTCGGCGAAGGGGAGCGNGTTTCGAAAGGGCTTGAGGTCGCCAGGCTGAACTTCGACGGCGAAGTCAGGCTGAATGAATCCGGCAATCGAAGGATATACAGCCCGGTGGCGGGGATTGTTTCTTATCTGCCCGACGGCTTGGAAATGATTCGCGAATCACGGGATTATCAGGCTTTGACTGTCGAGATGCTGGAAGGGGAGATACGTCGTGTCGAAAACGGGCAAAGGGAAAGCCGGGGCCTGACGACGCTCATTCAGGATAAATTGACGCGGGAGAAAGAAGAAAGCGACGCCGCTTCGGTTTCCGCAGACAGTTTGGCGGATGCGGGCGCTTTGCCGGGTATCGCGGAAGACACAGAGTCGGAGGGTGACGGCCTTAGCGCGGAAGAAAAATCACAGCCGAGGGAAGTGAAAGCCGGCGCTGTGGTGATGAAAGTGACGGATAACCTGTCGGACTGCTATGTCTATCTGCGCTTGCCGCAGCAGGACGAGGCGCCTTTTCTTGAAACGGATCCGGTGAAGCTCAGGCTGGAGGAAGGCGGCGAAGGCAGAGGCGTCGTCCTGCAATGTGCGGAAGTCGCAAGTGGATGGGGCGTGCTGCTCAGGCTGGATTCCGGCTTGGAAGCGCTGCGGCTTCAACGGCAACATCAGCTCATGGTGGTACTGGGCGCCGAAGAACAATTGGTGGTCCAGGCGGGCGCCGTGGTGATGAAAAACGGCGAACTCGGCGTATATATCGAAGAGAAGAACAGGATACGCTGGAAGCCTGTCAACCTGGTTGGGGAGAAGGACGGCCTGCAGATCATCGAAGGGGCGGCGCCGGAGGCTATCGTACAGGGCGATCTGGTTGTGACAAGGCCCTGGCTCGTCTGGGACGGGATGCGGATCAGGGGGTGAAGCGCAATGCCGGAGGCTATCGGCAGCATAGAAGAGAATTATCGCCGGACAATGGCTGCTTTTTCGGACGCTTGCCGCAGGGCCGGCAGACCGGAGGGGGAAGTAAAACTTGTCGCCGTATCCAAAACCTTCCCCGCCGATAGCGTGGCGCTGGCCTATCGCCTGGGACACAGGCTTTTCGGCGAAAACTATGTACAGGAATTATGCGAAAAAGAGCAAGTTTTGCCAAAAGATATCGAATGGCACTTCATTGGGCGATTGCAAAGGAACAAAGTAAAATATATAATTGACAAAGCGGCGATGATTCATTCGGTGGACAGCCAGGCCCTGGCCCGGGAAATCAGCCGTCAGGCGCTCCTGAAGAATGTGGAAGCCCGGGTTTTGATCCAGGTGAACCTTGGCGCCGAGGAATCCAAGGCAGGTTTCGAAAGAGAAACGCTAAGACAGGGGCTTGAGGAAATCGCGGTGCTTCCGGGCCTGCGGGTCTTGGGTTTAATGACAATCGGGCCGTATTTCGACAATCCGGAGGACGCCAGGCCTTTATTTCGCGAAATGCGCGCNTTGAAAGCGGAAGTCGCTTCCTGGGCTGTCAANGGGATCACGATGCAGTATNTATCTATGGGAATGAGCCATGACTACCCTATCGCGATTGAAGAAGGCGCGGACTTTGTCCGGGTAGGTTCAGCGATATTTGGTCAGAGATAATTTGGCTAAGGAGGAGCATAAAATGGGGGTATTCGATAAGTTCATGTCGGTGATGGGCCTGAACGATGAGGTGGAGGAAGAGATCGTCGAAGAGCCGGACGAGACGGACGACGACAAGGCGGGCGGCGCACGGCGAAACAGCGCGGCGAGAAACAAAGTCGTCCCTATTACGCCGACGGCGAAAGACGCCTTGCGGGTGGTTTTGGTTGAGCCCATTTGCTTTGATGATTGTCAGATCATCTCCGATCATCTGAAGGCAAAACGCAGCGTAATCATCAATCTGGAAGCCCTGGACCTGCCTACCGCGCGTAGGATCATCGACTTTGTGGGCGGGACGGCTTATGCCCTGGAAGGCTCCATGCAGAAGGCGGGCGGCAGCATTTTTGTCGCGGTGCCTTCCCATGTAGAGATCACAGGCGACCTGCTGAATATCGCCCAGCCGAAAGAGGTCATTCCCTGGATCAATCACCAGATCCAGTACGATGACGAATAAGGGGCGCNGGACATGACAAAAATTGGATTTATAGGCTCCGGTATGATGGCGGAGGCGATCATCAGCGGTATGCTTAAGGGCGGCTTTTTAGCCGCTGAAATATGGGGCGCGGATCCGGAGAGCAAACGGCGGGATCACATGGAAGCAACGTACGGCATACAGGTTACGGACGATAACCGGCGTGTCGCCGCTAACTGCGATGTGCTGGTCATGGCGGTCAAACCGCAGTATTTTTCCGCCGCGGCAAGCGGGCTGCAGCCTGTATTAACGCCCGGGCACAGGATCATATCGATCATGGCAGGCGTAAGCACAGAACGCCTGGAGAAGGAACTGTCATGCGACAGCGGGCAGGAACCGGTTTTGCCGGTTGTGCGGGTCATGCCGAATATTCCCGCCATGACCCGCATGGGGACGACATGCCTGTGCGCAGGTAGGAAAGCGGGTCCCCTTGATGTTGAGTTGGCGAGAATGATCTTTCTTAGCGTCGGCACGGTGACAAATGTGGAAGAATATCTGATGGACGCCGCTACGGGAGTGGCCGGCTGCGGTCCGGCTTATGTGTATATGCTGATCGAAGCGCTGGCGGACGGCGGCGTGATGATGGGATTGCCAAGGCAGATCTCGCAGGAGCTGGCGGCAGGTATGGTCAGGGGCGCGGCGGAGATGGTATTGGCGGGCTTCGGGCATCCCGGGGAGCTGAAGGACAAAGTATGCTCGCCGGGCGGCGCTACCATCGCCGGCGTATATATGCTGGAGAAATCCGGCTTGCGGGGCGCGGTGATCGAAGCGGTGAAAGCCGGCGTTGAAAAGTGCAGGAGTATATAGGAATGGAGGACAAGCCAATGCTGACGCCTTTAGATATCCACAATAAAGTATTCGGGCGGGCTTTCCGCGGATACAGAATGGATGAGGTGGACGCCTTTTTAGACGAAATCATCCGTGATCACGAGGCCTTTTACCGTGAGAATAACGAATTGAAAGATACGGTAGCCCGNATGACCGAGGAAGCGGCAAAAAGCCGCGAGATCAGCGCAACATTGGAGAAAACCATGGTATTGGCGCAGAAAGTCTATGAAGAGGAGATTCTGCGGGCGAAAAAAGAGGCGGAGATCGTGCTCTGGGAAGCGGAGAAAAAAGGCGAGCGCGTGATCCAGGATGCGCAGAAGGACGTTTTGGATGCGAGGCAGCGGATAGAGCGCCTGCGTTTGTATGAAAAACAGTTGTATTTAAAGCATAAAGGCTTTCTTGAGTTCCAGATGGAGCTTCTGGATGGCTACAAAGATAAAGAAACGCTGCTGACGGAAGGGGATATGGAGCGGCTGATCAGCGGCGCCAAGGAGCGGGACCTGCTCGGCGATACAGAGCAGGAAGCCGTGGGAGGGGTTATACCGGATATCGTATCGCTCCGGGATAAAGAGTATTCAACGGAGCAGGATAATCCTGCCGACAGGGAGACGGAAGCGGAGGAGGCCGGCGAAGCAGCGCCCGCGCCTGAAGCTACGCCCGCACCCGAGGAAGACAATGGTCCGCAGGAGTACCTGGGCTGGATTGATGAAGAAGAAAACACAGCCGGGACGGGACCGGGAACCGGAGAAGCGAGCGTTTATACGGTCACTACAGACGAAGACGAAGAGATGGCCGGCATCATTTTCTCCCCGGGGACGCGCGGGGAAGCGGCGCAAGCGGAGGAAACAGCGCCTGACGATGTGAGGAATCAAACCGGGCCGCGATCTGACGCGGAAGAATTCGGGGATGCCGGGGACGCCGAAGCGCCGACCGTTTATGCGGAGGCAGAGGCGGAGGAGGAGGCAGGGCACGCGGCGGAGCGGGCGCCAGCCGACGACGCGGATTCGCCCTTTGTCGTCAAAGACCAGGTCAAGAGTATGGAGCAGGTTGTCTTATTGGCGCAAAAGATGGAAGAAGCCTTAAAGGTGCTGGACACGATCTATGGAACCGAGGATACGGACGATTGATAATTTGAGTTGGGGAGAATGACACATGACACAGGCATCAGAAAAACAATTTAACGACACGCTGAATCTGCCCAAAACGGATTTCCCCATGCGCGGCGGCTTGCCGGAGAAGGAACCGGAGCTGCTGAAACGACAGGAAGAGGCCGGTATATACCAACTGGTGCAGAAATCCGGGGAAGGCCGCCCAAAGTACGTCCTGCACGACGGGCCCCCTTACGCCAACGGCAATATCCATATGGGCCATGTGCTGAACAAAGTACTCAAGGATATGATCGTGAAATACAAGACCATGGCCGGCTATAACGCGCCTTATGTGCCTGGCTGGGACACCCATGGCTTGCCTATCGAGCACCGGGCGATGCAGGACCTGGGCTTGAAGCGCCACGAAATCGATCCTCTGGTATTTCGCGAAAAATGCAGGGATTTTGCTTTGGGTTTCGTTGACACACAGCGGGAGGAGTTTAAAAGGCTCGGCGTCCGGGGGGATTGGGAGAATCCTTATCTTACGCTGAGTCCGGACTTCGAGGAAGCGCAAATCAGGGTGTTTGGAGAAATGGCGGCCAAAGGCTATATTTATAAAGGGCTGAAACCTGTGTATTGGTGCCCGGTATGCGAAACCTCCCTGGCGGAGGCGGAGATTGAGTACGAAGAGAAAAGCTCTTCTTCCATTTACGTGCTATTCCCGCTTACAGACGGAAAGCAGGTTGTTCAATCAGAACAGGTTTTCGTCGTGATCTGGACGACGACCCCCTGGACGATTCCGGCAAATCTGGCGATATGCCTTCATCCGGATTTGACTTACGTGGTGGCGGAGGCTGAACGGGAAGACGGAAAGAGAAAGTTTCTGGTCGCGGAAGCGCTTCTGGAAGGCTTTGTCAAGGACTGTGGATTATCCGGATGCCGGATATTGGAGAGGATCCCCGGAAAAGACCTGGAAGGCCTGGTCTGCCGGCATCCTTATATGGAGCGGGATTCCGTCCTGATCCTGGGCGAGCATGTGACCACCGACGCCGGTACAGGCTGCGTCCATACGGCGCCGGGACATGGCGCGGAGGACTTTGAGGTCGGAAAGCGCTATGGTCTGGAAGTATTCTGTCCCGTCGACCATCGCGGCGTATTTACCGACGAAGCGGGGCCGGTAGCCGGCATGTTTATCGAAGACGCGAACCCGGTTGTATTGCGGTTGCTGGAAGAAAAAGGGATGCTTCTGGCAAAAAGCACGTTACGCCATCAATATCCCCATTGCTGGCGTTGTAAAAAACCGGTAATGTTCCGCGCGGCGGATCAATGGTTTGTCTCCATTGACGGCTTCCGCCAGGAAGCGCTGGACGCGATCGACCATCAAGTGGAATGGGTGCCTGCCTGGGGGCGGGACCGTATCCACAATATGATCGCGGACCGGGGGGATTGGTGCATATCCCGTCAGCGTTCCTGGGGCGTGCCGATTCCGATATTCTATTGTAGTGACTGCGGTGAAGCCGTGATCAACCGGGAGACCATCGACCGTGTGGCCGGGATTTTTGGCCGTGAAGGCTCCAATGCCTGGTGGATCCGGGAGGCTGCCGACCTGCTGCCGGAGGGCTTTNCCTGTCCGCACTGCGGCGGCGGTCAATTTATCAAAGAGAAGGACATCATGGACGTCTGGTTTGATTCCGGTTCCAGTCATATGGCGGTNTTGGACAAGCGTCCTGATCTGGGCTGGCCTTCGGATATGTATCTGGAGGGCAGCGACCAGCACCGGGGCTGGTTCAATTCCTCCCTTTGCACAAGCGTAGCCCTCCATGGCCGCGCACCATACAGGACGGTGCTGACCCATGGCTTTTTGGTGGATGAGAATGGAAGGAAACAGTCCAAGTCTTTGGGCAACGCCGTGGATCCGGACAAAATTATCCAGCAAATGGGGGCGGATATCCTTCGCCTTTGGGTGGCTTCCGTCGATTATCGGAACGATATAGCCAATTCGGAAGGCATCATGAAGCAGGTTTCGGAGACTTACCGNAAAATACGCAATACGATTCGTTTTCTGCTGGGGAATGTCTATGATTATGATCCGGAGAAACACAGACAAGACTATCGGGATTTGACGGAAATTGACCGTTGGGCGCTGGATCGTCTGAGCAGGCTGACCCGCCAGGTCACGGAGGCCTTTGACGCCTTTGAGTTCCATACGGCGTATCACGCGCTGCACCGTTTCTGCACTGTGGAAATGAGCGCGTTTTATCTGGATATCCTGAAGGACCGCCTCTACTGTGAGAAAGCGGATTCGCCCCTGCGCAGAAGCGGCCAGCAGGTACTCCGGGAAGTCCTCCGCGCGCTGACCCTGATGCTGTCCCCGATTTTGTCCTTTACCGCGGAGGAAATCTGGCAGTATTTGCCGGAATCGTCGACGACGCCCTTCGCGCAGTTGGCGCATTGGCCTGAACCGGAAGAAGGCTGGCTGGACGAAGCGCTGTACCGGCGCTGGGAGAAACTGATCGACGTACGGGAACAGGTGACAAAGGCGCTGGAAGAAGCCAGGACGGCAAAGCAAATCGGCCAATCCCTGGAGGCGAAAGTCGTCTTGAAGGCGGGTCCGGGCGAATATGCTTTGCTGGCGGAGTACGAAAGCCAATTGGCGAATCTGTTTATCGTATCGCAGGTTACGCTTCTGCCGGCGGAAGGCGAGAGGCTGGATGTAGAGGTAGTCCGCGCGGATGGCGGAAAGTGCCTGCGCTGCTGGAGCTACCATGAAGAAATGAATGAAGAAGGTATATGCCCGCGATGCGCAGAGGTCTTAAGGCAGATGGGCGCCTGACGCCGATTGTTTCCTGTCGTAAACAGGGGTTTTTCGTATGAAGAAGGAAGCGGAAGTGCTGGTTGTCGGCGGCGGCCCCGCCGGCTTGCTGGCGGCTATCCGGGCGGCCCGCTTGGGCGCCCGCGTTATACTGGCGGAGAGAAACAGCGTTTTAGGCAAAAAGCTCAGCATCACGGGTAAAGGGCGCTGCAACATTACCAATACGGGGGATGTGGCGGATTTTATCCGGCAGTATGGAGAGCAGGGCAGATTCTTATACAGCGCTTTTTCCCGTTTCTTTCATCCGGATATCCGCCTGCTGCTGACCGAAGCGGGTTTGGAGACGAAGGAGGAGCGCGGCGGCAGGATTTTTCCCCTTTCGGATCAGGCGGCGGACGTGACCGCTGCGCTTGAGCGGACGCTGCGGCGGGAGGGCGTCGAGTTACTGAAAGGCTGCCGTGCGCAATCGCTGATTCTGGCGCCGGACAGTACGGCAAACCGCGTCCTTGGCGTAACCCTCTATGATCCCTGGGATCAATCGGAAATCAGGGCCGCTGCGGTGGTGCTGGCGACAGGCGGTATGTCCTATCCGCTGACCGGTTCCACCGGAGACGGCTACGGCTGGGCTAAGGCTGCGGGACACCGGGTGACGGCGATTCGCCCCGCCCTTGTCCCTTTGGAAACCGGAGACAGTTGGGTAGCGGAACTGGCGGGTCTGAGCCTGCGCAATGTGAAGGCTTCGTTGTGGGCGACGTCGCCGGATACGGGTAAAGCGTACAGGGAAGCAGCCTTGCAGGGAGAACTGATGTTCGCGCATTTCGGATTGACAGGACCTGTCATCCTGAGCCTGAGCCGTTATTTCCGCAAAGATATGCTGCAGCCTGTCACGATCCGTATCGATTTAAAACCGGCGCTCAGCCCCGAAACGCTGGATAAGCGCCTGCAGCGGGACTTCGCCAAGTATCAGAAGAAGCAACTGGCCAATGCCATGGCGGATTTGCTGCCCCGGGCGCTGATCCCCTATGTGATACGCTTTGCGGAACTGGAAGAAAGCCTGCCGGTAGCGGAACTGACGCGGCCGGGGAGGCAGGCGATCGGGCGGGTGTTAAAAGCCTTGCCGGTTGGCGTCATAGGGACAAGGCCAATGGAGGAGGCAATCGTGACGGCGGGCGGGGTGGATTTATCCGAAGTGAACCCGAAGACGATGGCTTCCCGAAAGACAGCA